>NZ_JAACKB010000233.1 GCF_010892395.1 Sulfurovum sp. bin170 | reverse complement strand
TTAAGTATTAAAACAGTTGCTAGTTTAGGATTAGATGTATATATGATACTCTTATTATTAGATTTGTTCTCAAATTTCTCTTTAACTATTAAAATATTAGAATTCAATTGGTTTATATCATACCGAATATCACCTATCCAACTAAGTGATGTTGGATTTGAATTCTCTAAGGGTGAGACATTTGTAGAGATATTCTCAATACCATTACTTGAAATATAGAGTTTCTCTTTTTTTAGAAAATCTATTATTTCAAAACTACTTATCTCTACATCTGTTTTTGATCTGTATCTATTATTCATAAATATAATCCTCATACCAACTCTCAGGATGGGTTAAAATATGTAAAACCTTGCAATCATCATCCATATGTTCTATAGGAGTTCTTCTATCATTTTCCAATAATTTACCATCTTCATAAGCTTTCCATCTAGTCCATTCACTATCACTAACATACCTACAGTTATCCCAAAGTTTTTTATCATAAGCCTCATATAAAAGTCCAAAATCAGATGCTCTATTACTTTTCCAAAAATCAAGATTGTTATATGGTGTCATATCTCCATGAGATGCTGTTCCATAGAGTTTAGTCTCAAAAATAGTCTCAAAAAGCTCTATCTCTTTTTTTAATAGAGCCTTTTTATCAATGTGACAATATTCACCAACATCTTCAAGCTCAGTATGCAATCCTATCTCACAACCTATAGAGATTAAATCTTGTATAATTTTGATATTACCAATAGATAAAATATTATAGTCAGGTGCATGTAGTCGAATATAGATACTTGCTCTTATGTTTAACTCTTTAAATATCTTATATATACTTCTAAGTCTATCTATTTTTATATCTACATCAATTCTATTTACTAATATCTTATCATCTCTACTGTACTCATCTAAAAAAAACTCTTTTACAGTAATTATTTTATACTCATTTTTAACTGCACTACTAAAAATACTCTTATAGTAATCAAAAGTAAAATTGTCCATTATATATTATCCTTTGCAGTATATTTAATATAGAAACTCCAAGGTATTAATTCTGCTTTTGCCATAAGATAAAAAAATGGTCTAAGTTTCTCAAACATCGGTTTATATGTTTTATACTCTTTATATGTTTTTTTAGGTAATAACATCAATTTTTCAAACTCTTCTAATGAATAACCGTACCTTTTAAGAATCATCTCAAAGAGTTCAGAATCAAAAGCAGGTATCTCCTCCATTCTTCTTAAACCCTCTTCTCTACTCATTTGACCACTTCTTACCCTTCCTGAAAAACCTAGTGTTCTCATATCAATATCAAATTTTCTTGGTAAATAGTATGTATGATAAAAAGCTGTTATTCTATTTTCAAGATGGTGTCCACCATACCATTGCCAACCATACTTTTCAGTAATCAATTTTTTAGCTTCTGATTTATCATAATCAAGATACCATAAAGGTCTAATCTTTTTTATCTGATTGAACATCATCCACTTTAGCTGTTTCGTAAATCTAAAATTAGGATATGTTTTCATAGGTAATTTGCCAAATTGGCTATGTACATCATCTATATACTTAGCATCCATATATATCCACCCAAGTGGTGCCATCCCCTCTGTCTTAAAAGAGTGTCCCTCAAAAACATATTTTATACCAAATTTATCAGCAGCCATATTTAGCACAGCTGCGAGTGCTATATCAGTTGGTATCTCAAGGTCAGGAGTACTCGCATTGAAAAAAGCTCTATATATATCATCATACTCATTATTATTAACTACATAAGTCCACAAGTCAATATCTAAAACTTTTAAAGCATTTTTTATATTTTGTTGTGCTACTGTAGTGTTCCAAGTATTATCAAAATGCACAGCAAGTGGTCTTAGCCCATACTCTTTTGCAATATGTAGCATATATGTAGAGTCTGTCCCTCCACTAACACCTATAATCACATCATATTTTTTGTTTTTTCCATGCTCCTTTATATCATCTACAATTTTCTCAAAAGCTTCTCTTCCACTCTCTCCCCCTGGGAATTGAGTTCTTAGTTCATCATCTTTTTCACAATAGTTACAAATACCCTCTCCATTAAAAGAGATATTTGGTGTCTCTTCATCATAAAGACATCGAGAGCATCTTTTTAGACCCTTTTTCCGTTGAACTCTTCTCTTCCACTCTTCTTTCCATAAGTTTTCATCTGTAAAATATGTACTCATATATCAATCCTCATTTAGTATTGTTGTTAACTCTTTTTGAGTGGGAAAGTTTATCAAAATACCTCTATTTTTATTTTGATAAACTGCCATGCTTCCAAGTGCTATTGCCGAAGCACCAGCATCTTTTGCTTTTTTTATATCTAGTAACTCTCCAGCACCACCAGTTGCTATAAGTGGTATATCTATGGCATCTGATATTTTATCTATCAGGGCTAAATCAAACCCATCCATTAGCCCCTCCTTATCTATAGAGTTGAGCATAATCTCACCTGCACCATAATTCTCTACTATTTTTACATACTCTATGGGTGTATATTGACTCTTTTTAGTTCCATCTTTTATATAAACTCTATTTTGACCAAAAAGTGGTTTTTTTACATCTATCGAGATGATTACACTTTGGCTTCCATATATATCTGCTATTTGGGTTATAAAGTATAGGTTCTCACAAGCTATAGTGTTTAACACTACCTTCTCCACTCCCAAATCAAATAGTTTTTTTACATCATCTAGCGTTCTTATTCCTCCACCGTAGGAGAATGGCATAAAACACTCACTTGCTATCATCTCTAGCTTTTTAAAAGGAGGAGGAGTACTATTTATACTAGCTTTTATATCCAAAAATATAAGTTCATCAACCTCTAGTTCATTATAAATTCTTACACTATTTATAGGGTCACCTATATATGTTGGTTTTTTAAAGTTAATACTCTTTACCAACCCTTCATCTTCAAGAAGTAGACACGGTATAACTCTTGTTCTCAACATTACTCCATCTCCGAAAAATTTTTGAGAAGTCTCATGCCAAACTTATGACTCTTTTCAGGATGAAACTGTACGCCAAAAATATTATCTTTATAAATTGAAGATGCAAAATTATATCCATAGTGAGTTTTTCCTAAAATATTTTTTTCATCTTCACAAATTGCATGATAAGAGTGTACAAAATAAAATCTACTCTCCTCATCAAAATTTTTATATAAAGAGTCTCTATTTGTAGGATTTACAATATTCCAACCCATATGGGGTACTTTTAACTTATCTTTATTTTTACCAAAATCAAACTTTTTAACTTCACCTTTTATCCATCCAAGACCCTTTTCTTGCCCCTCTTCACTAGAATCCATTAATAGTTGCATTCCTAAACAGATACCCAATATGGGAGTTTTATCTTCTAAAACTTTTTTATTCAAGACCTCTATAAGCCCAGATTCTCTTAAATTTCTCATACCATTATCAAAAGAGCCTACTCCTGGTAATAATAATTTATTTGCATCCATAATTTCATCTTTATCAGATGATAGTTTTGCTTTTACACCAATTTTCTTTAACATATTAATAATAGAACCTATATTACCTACTTTATAATCAACTATTATCATTAATGTTTCCTATAATTTTCACAGGTGTTCCATATGCTTTAGTGTATGATGGAATATCCCTATTAACTAAACTATTGGCTCCAATAATTACATTATTCCCAATAGTAACTCCTTTGGATATAATAGAATTTGGTCCTATATAACAATTGGAACCTATTATAACTCTCTCTTTTTCTATATCTTTTCCAAAAACTGTTTTATTAACTGTATCATGAGTATAAATATGCACACCAGCTGAAATATCACAATTATCACCAATAATTAATTCATCTCCTGAACCATCTAAGATTACAAAGGGTCCAATCCAACAACTTTTCCCAACCTTTACATTACCTAAGACTAAAGATGAATCATAAATACTACTACTTTCTCCAAACTTTAGATACTTGGCTTTTTCCCATCGGTCAGATATATAATCTCCTATAGGTAAAACTCTATTAAATTTTTTCTTAAGTTCCTCTCTTTTAAGAAAAATCTCTTCTATTATCTGTTGTAACATTATCTATACTTATTAATTTTTTTTAAAATATACTCAATATCAACCCCATCATAACAAGGAAAAGTAATACTGTTTTTTTCAAGATATAAAGCATTTGGCTGAACATCATTATATTTATCTTTATAATATGTTGTAGCACTTAAACAATATGTCCCAATTGTTGTCTCAACACCATTCTCTTTTAAATACTTTACTAAAGTATCTCTATCTATATCTTCTGGAACAGTAAAAACAAGTGATTGAACATTATAAATTATACTATTTGATAACTTCTGAACACTATAACCCAAAGGCTCTAGCCCCTTTATATACTCATCTCTTATTTTATTTCTTGATTTCACAATAGTATCTAGTTTCTGAAACTGTTTAATTCCCATCACACATTGAAGCTCTGGCAGTCTATAGTTATATCCATAATCTACAAAGTCAAACTTACCATCAGTTACTTTTGCACCATGATTTAGTTTTATATCAAAGAAATCAACATAATCATCACTATTAAATGTAACAGCACCACCTTCACCTGTGGTTAGTAGTTTTCTTGGATGGAAACTAAAGCAGGTAATATCAGCTATAGCTCCACACCTAACACCATTTTCACTACTTCCAATAGCACAAGCTCCATCTTCTATCAAAGGGAGATTATATCTATCACAAATCTCTTTTATATCATGAATCCCACTAGGATTTCCCAGTGCATCTACAAATATAACTGCTTTAGTTCTATCTGTAATTTTACTTTCCAATTGTTCTGGAGTCATATTAAAAGTATCCAATGAAACATCAGCAAAGATAGGAACAGCCCCTATATCTTCAACAACATTAGCAGTGGCAGGAAAAGAGAAATCAGAGACAATCACCTCATCACCCTCTTTAATATCTAAGAGTCTTAGAGCCATTGTCAAAGCTGTAGTTGCAGAGGTTGTCAGATATGCATGTTTCGCACCTGTATAGGATTTTATCTCTTCTCTAAACTCCTCTACAAACTTACCCTTTGTAAACCAACCACTCTCAAATATCTCTTCAAACTCATCTTTAACTTCATCAAATGTAATATATGGTTTTATTAATTTTATCATACTATATTCTCCTGATACCACTTAATAGTTTTTCTCAAACCATCCTCAAAAGATGTTAGTTTATAATCTATCATAGATTTAATTTTTTTATTACAAGCGTTGTGACACTCCACATCTGCACCACGAGTAGGTCTCTCCAATACTTCACCTCTATACTCCATAATATCTACAATATCTCTTATCACATCTTTCATTGAGATTTGACCATCTGTTGAGATGTTAATACTATCAGCTCTTTTCATTAAAGAGTAGAGTTTGATAATCGCATCAACTGTATCGAGTACATAGATAAAATCACGGCTCTGTAGCCCTGTACCATGAATTTCTGGATTTATATCATTTAAAATTCTAAATGCAGTAATAGGAATAATCCCTGCCATATAACCTTTGTGATTCTGCCTTGGTCCATAGTTATTAAATGGTCTTACTATAAAAGCATCCAAATCAAACATATTAACCCAACTATAGAGTGCTATATCAGCACTAGCCTTCCCTGCTGCATAGGTAGTAGTAGGTTTAAGAGGATGTTTCTCATCCATAGGCTCATACTCTGCTGTTCCATAAACCTCTGATGTTGAGAAGTGAACTAAAGTCTTGAAATCTCCTCTGCGTTGGTGTTCCAAAATATTTAAAATACCATTTATATTGGTATCAAATGCATTTTTTGGATTTACAAATGAGTAGTTAAGTGCTTTTGTTGCACAGTTAAAAACTATATCTATATCATGCTTCTCAAATATATAATCCAATGAACTTGCAATCTCAATATCGTCTTTGTAAAGTATTGCACCTTTTAATAGTGCATCTTTTAAATTCTCTTCACTTCCTAGAAACATATTATCTATAATAACAACTTCTTTTGCACCTTCAACTATTAACCTATCTACTAGGTGACTTCCAATAAATCCAGCCCCACCTGTAACTAAAATCGTACTATTCTCTATATTTGGTCTATTTCTCATTTATTCATCCTATTATCGGCTCTATAAAGAGTATTTAGTAGTCTTATCGCTTGGTCAGGACTAGAGACAGATTGCCTATTTTCTAAAATAGACTCTAAAAAGTGATTTAGACTATTATAGAGAGCATCCTCTGCTGGAATATATGGAATAATCAGGTCACCGTTTCTTATCTTAACGGAATAATCACTATACTCAATATTCTCATCATATATTACATTTACACCTTTGTCATATATCATCAGCTTATCTGCTTTCATATCATCAAAAACTACCATTTTTTTAGTACCTGCAATCACAATCTTTCTCTCTTTTAATGGAGAGATCCAACTTGATTGAATATGTGCAATAAACCCCTCATATTTAAGGGATAAAAATACTAAAGTCTCTTTTGGATTATATATCTTCTCACCAATAGCACTAATATAAAATGGCTCTTTCCCCCCTGATAGATAGTCGATAATTGATAGGTCATGAACTGCTAAATCCCACATGGCACTCACATCTTTTTTTATCTGACCTAAGTTTAATCTTTTACAATCTATATAGAGAATATCTCCTAGTTCCCCAGAATCAATCATAGATTTTATTTTCTGAACTACGGGATGAAAAATCATAATATGGTCTACATGGATTATAAGCCCTAGCTCCAGAGCTAAATCTTTCAGCTCCTCTGCCTCTTCAACTGTTGAGGTGAATGGTTTCTCTATATATATATGTTTTCCTGCAAGAAGAGCATCTTTTGCAATTTTATAGTGTCCACTTGTCTCCACTGCGATAGCAACTGCTGTTATACTCTCATCTGCCAACAGCACTCTGTAATCAGATTCATATTTCACCTGCTCTATATAGACTCTCTTCGCTTTCTCTATTCTAGTCTCATCATAGTCACAAATCGTATCAAGGTTATATTTTCCGTTATTAAAAATATTTTTTGCTACATTTGGTCCCCAATAACCAAAACCAATTAACCCTATATTAACCATTTAGCTCTCCTTCTAATCTATTACCCATCTTATCTATATAGCTATAGTGTTTTGCAGGATTACCCATCACTAAACTATACGCCTCAACATCTTTTGTTACAACACTACCCGCAGCAACCATACAATACTCTCCCAAAATAACTCCACACAATATAGTAGCATTTGCACCTATACTAGAGCCTCTTTTAACCAAAGTGGGAGTAATCTTCCAACTTAAATTAAAAGCTCTTGGTACTCTATCGTTAGTAAAAGATACATTTGGTCCAATAAAAACAT
>NZ_JAACKB010000232.1 GCF_010892395.1 Sulfurovum sp. bin170 | reverse complement strand
CAGATAATTGGTGTTCATACAGTAAAAACCTAGATGAAAACAAGCATGAAATTGGAAAGAGAAATACGCAAACAATTGAGAGAAAAAATCTTACTTTAAGAACAAGAGTTAATAGACTTACACGAAAAACTATCTGTTTCTCTAAGTCTATCAAAATGCATGATATTGTTATTGGTCTCTTGATTAATATTTTGGATTTTGGACTTTTGTTATAATGAAAAATTATATCAACGGAATTGGTGCACTACCTTCTCTCTTTAGGTTGATACTTCTCTAACAATCTTTTCAATTCATCTTTATCAATATTGACCTTTTTACCCTGTTTGGCATCGTATAATTTTCGTACCATCTCCTCCACCTCGGCACTCTCTCCCATCTTAGGATAGAGAATATCCAACGCTTCATCTCGACTCATAGAGAATTTAGGTCTAAACTTACCAAAAGCAAAAGAGGGAAGATACCTCTGCCCCACAATAGTAGCAACAATACCCAAAATAAATGCCCCAAAAAGCATAAACCAAGAGGGTACATTCCAATTTACACTATAAGTAGAGTTCTGTTTTGGCTCACTACTATCATCTATATCCACTTTATTTTTAGTATAGACAGCAGGTGCGATAGACTCTTTTGAGGCTCCTTTGACTTTGATTTTATACTCTTTTGTCTTTAGCTCGTTTATCTCTCCTGTTTTATAGTTATAGGCACGAATAGTCCGAGAGGGGATAGTGAAATCATGGTCAGAGATAAAAACAAACTGTTTGGTATAACGACTACGCAACTCTTTTCCAACCAACTTATTATCTATTTTTGCATCATCGCTATAGATAGTCACCCCTGCAAGGTCAAACTCCATACCCTCATAATCATCCAAACTACCCTCACCATGTAAGACAATCTTTAGATTAACAGGCTTGTTTGCCTCTACCTCTTTGCTATCTACACTATCATCTAAACTATAGCTCCCCACAATATCAAAATCGCCATCAGGTTTTTTTATCTTGACTAGAGGAGAGGCAGAGATAAGACTACTCCATTTTGCTGTGTCTGAAAACCATAAACCTCTCCTCCCTGAACTCACTGCTATTTTCGCACGAGCGGGGTCGAGCCTCACATCTCCATCCTGCTTTGCAATTAGGAGATACCGAAGTTCCATATAAGTATACTGCCCCTTATTGTAATTCCTCTGCTTACCTATCATCTTGCTAAAGAAACCTTTGAACTTGGGTTGATGATACTCAATATCCAAGACATTGATATTCATCTTCTGCCTAAACTTCACAGTAACAATAATCGGTTCACCTACAAAAGCCTCTGTTTTACTCAACTCCATATCCAGAGTAAAATTCTCTGATGTTACGGTTCTCTTTTTCTCTTGATTGACGCTTATCTCTATAGGCTCACTAGACTCGACCTTTCCATCTACCTTAACCTGAAAAGAGGGAATCGTCATATTTTGCTCTGGCACAAACTCCAACATCAGAGACTCCGTCACCTCCATCTTTGCTCTACCATTGACCGAAGTAAAAGAGGAGCCACTCCTACGACTAGAGTTTATAACCTGAACACCACCAACCGAAGAGATATTGGGTAGACTTTTGATATCCTCACCCACCACCGAGATGGTCAAAACAACACTATCACCAGGGAAAACCTCATCACTATCCACTTGTGCCTCTACAGTACCTGCATTGAGCAGAGCAGAGAACAGAAATATACTACCAAGGATTTGTTTCACTATCTCTCTCCTGTTTATTTGGTTTTGTCTGATACATCATTGTTGGCATCTTCTTCTCATTTAGTTTTTTCATCAATCGTTTTAACTCTTTTTTTGTCAATTTCTCTTGAGGTGTCATCTCCTCTTTTTTCTCTGCATCCTCTGCCTGTTGCTCATTGGACTTCTTCTTATCTGACTTCTCTTTCTCTTCACCTTTTTTCTTATCTTGCTCTTTTTTATCCTCTTTATCTTTTTGCTCTTCTTTCTTCTTTCCATCCTCTTTTTTGTCGTCTTGTTTTTTATCTTCGTTCTTCTTCTTCTCTTGCTCTTTTTTCTTTTTTGCCTCTTTTTCCCTCTTTGCAAGTTCAAGATTGAATCTTGTATCCTCATCATCACAAATCTTCAAAGCCTCTTCATAAGAGACAATAGCAGAGTCCAAATCACCCTTTTTAAAATGAACATTCCCCATATTATGCTTACGAGTAGCCTCATCTATCCCCTCTGCTTTTTTATAAGACTCCAAGGCATTATCATAAGACCCTGCCTTATAGTGAGCATTAGCCTCATCATACGCCACAACTGGGTCATCTCTCTCCAGTGATTTAAAGAGCTTTGCACTCTTGCGATACTCCCCTTTTTCATAAGCCTCATTTGCTTTATCTATAGTCTGAAAAGGCAATATATCAGCAGATAGTACCACAGGTAATATTAAATAGAGTATTTTCAATTTTGTATCCTTATTTTTATATTCTATTTTCTCTTCGAGGCAGAGAGCTAAACCCAATCAACAAAAACAGAAGCCCAATCCCAAGAGGATAATAGAAATACTCCTCTCTATCATGAATCGTAATCTCCCCCTGCTCCCTATTTTGATGGTGAGACTTTATAATCTCCACAAGCTTTTTGATACTACCACTTCCACTACTAGCCACCACAAATGCACCATCACTATCCAGAGCCACTTCACCCAAACCATCATTTCGTTGAGTAATGGCAATCTTGCCCTCTCTATCTTTAATAGGTTTCCCTTTTGCATCAATCACAGGCGCACCCTCTTTGGTTCCAACAAGCACAACATAGAGAGCAATATTTTCCGACTTGATTATATCTGCAAACTCCTCCAACTCCTTTTTATCACCACCATCAGAAAAGAGTATCAGAATCTTTGGTTTTTTCTTCTCTAGTAAATCAACTGCAAAATTGCCTAAAGCTCTAAAATCTGTGGAAGCCATATTGATATACTCATCAGTAACTCCATCAACTATCTGTGTGAGTGTCCCCTTATCAGACGAAAATGGAGCCAACACAAAAGCACTATGAGCAAAAGCGATAACACTTAGCTCATCCGTTGGCATCTCCTCAAACAGAGCGACCATCTTCTTTTTGGCAAACTCCAACCTATTGGGATATATATCTTTTGAACGCATAGAGCCTGATATATCTAGTGCCACCACAGCACTTAGCCCCTCTAGTGTTACCTTTTTATCCCCGTGGTCGATAACAGGTCTAGCCATAGCAACTATCATAAAGAACACAGCCAATATCATAATAAGATTACGAATAACCAAAGGCAGAGAGTCATCACCTGCACTCAACCTTGCCAGAACTTTCTCATCAAAAATCTGCAAAAAATTGTCTTTGTGGGTTAAAATCAGATAGGTAAAGATAGCCAAAGGGATAACCATAACCCAAAAAAATTGGGGATTTACAAAACTCATTATCTATTAATCTCCTTTACTAATAATTATAAATCAAATCTTTTAAACCCTGAGAGAGTCTAAAATCATTTGCTTCTATATCTTCTATAATCTCTATAGCTTTTTCTTTTAAAATAATATCACTTTTTAAAAGTTGCAAAATAATACCAACTAAACCGATAATGGGAACCCCTATAGATTTAGCCATACTTCTACCTTTTCGCTCATCTATAATTAAAGGAAGTTCTAACTTTTTAGCCAAGGCTATAGATTCAGATTCTCCTGCATCCAATCTTTTTATGAGCATTTCATATAGTTCATCATGCTCTATAGATTGAAGTTGTAATTTTTTACTACAGAGATAGTAATCTATTTTTTGTTTATGATTAAATTTATAAGTAATCTCATTATAAACCTCATCTGTAATTATCATCTCATCAAAAAGTTTAAATAGAAAAGAGAAGTTTTCTGTATCTAACAGTGTGATTAAAGTAGAACTATCTGCAATGACTATCTTCATAGATTTTCAAAAACCTTTAACTCATCGAGTACATCAGATGGTTCATAATCAATAGTTGGCATATTTAAAGCTATAAACATTTTACGAAGTTTCTCTTTTTTTACATCAAGAAATTGAGCCAATTTCCCAAATGAGATTTCGCCTTTATTGTAAAGGTCAAAAAATAGTAGCTCTTTAATACTTTGATTAACCATTGAGTCAGTCAAAGCTATAGTAACACCTATTGGCTTTCCATGTTTTGTCACAAAAACAGAATTTCCTTCTTCTAAATGAGCTGTCATTGTCGCAGGATTATTTTTTAAATCTCGTATACTTACACTTTTCATTACAAGCTCTCCTTTTTAATAGTTTAACTACGATATGTAGGAATATTATATCTAAATTAATCTGATTTACCTCTCATATTCTTAAAATATATAAACAACAGAAGAGAAATAATAGAGATAAAGAGTGGAAAAATATAAAGATAGGTATGCTTCACAAACTTCTTATCCTCTATCTTACTAGCCTCTAGCTCATCAATTTTTGCATATATCTGACTCAACATCTCTGCATTTCTTGCTCCATACGCTTGACCTTTTCCTGCATCTGCTAACTCTTTGAGATACCTACCGTCATAGTCTTGATTGGTTCCTATTCCAATGGTATAGAGTTTCACAGGACTTTTTTCTATCAAACTTTTTATATCCGCTAGTGGAACTCTGCTCATATTATCTATCCCATCAGTTAACAAAATAGCAATCTTAGATTTAGCCTTAGAGTTGGACAACATATTATAAGTCTGAGCCAAAGAGTCATTGATAGCTGTTCGTTTTCCTGCCACACCAAGCCTCTGCATTGCAATAATATCTTGCAAAAACTTCTTCTCAAAAGTAAGAGGCGAGGCGATAAATGCAATATCTGCAAAGGTCACAAGACCAATCCTATCTTGGGTTCTCTTAGAGACAAAATCAGAAGCAACTTCTTTGACCACCTCAAACTTGTTTTTTCTCATATTATTCACATCAAACCGTGCCTGTCTCATCGACTCACTAGCATCAATAATCAGAACAATATCTCGCCCATCTCGTTTGGAGTTGCTATACTCTTTGGTAATCACAGGTGAAGCCAATGCTATTATTGCAGTGATTATCCCAAGCCATTTCAAGATGACGATAAGAGAACTTCTCCTACTACTAACCAAAAGAGATTCCAAGTGTGGGAAGTAGATACTTCGCCCCTTTACCTTGCAAAACTTGGCACAGACCACAAAAACCAATATCAGGGCAAACACCCAAGGATATTCAAAATTAAATTGACTCATCTATCACATGCACCAAAAGATTATACTGTTTTAAAGTTTCACTATCCACTTTGGGAACCTCTTTTCTATATTTGTACGACTCCAACATAGGAACAAGTTCTCTATAAATATCCTTGCTTCTATCATCTAAAGACAACTCTCTGCCAAGATAAGTTACAGCATAGGCAGACTCTTTTGGACTCTCCCAGTTGACCTCTTTTAGCTTTTTGAAATAGAGTTTTCTCATATCTTTTTTTCGATTTAGCCAGAACTTTCTTGCTAGGAAAAAGATTACTCCTAACAATATAAGTCCTATAAAAATCAGAAATCCGATATAGAGGTAGTAACTCATGTCTGGTATCTCTAGTAGGGGTTTTATGTCTCTTAGTTCGTCGGTTTTGTTCATAGTTCGTACTCTAACTTATTTAAGCTTAAAATTATATCTTCAAGCTCTCTTCTATAGACATTAATATCATGATAATGCGAAGCAGGATTTAAAACAATACTTCTATATGTTTTTAACTCCTCCAATACGGCAATGATATTTTGGTTTGTATCATCTTTCTCATTCTCAAATCTAACACCATTCTGCAAAAGCCCATTTAGGTCTAACTGCTTACAGTTTCTGTTGACAAGCCTGTCTGTTGGTAAAAACTTACACAATAGTTTTTCTGTATATTGTCTAAGCAGATTAGCACTACAATCATAGTTCTTTTTATACTTTTGTAGTTTGGCTTGTTCTAATAGTGTGTTGGATTTTTTCAAGAAAGGTATCTCATAACCCTCATCACTTTCATCTACATATATCTCATAAGCTCTCCAACTCATTTTGTCTTTAAAGATTTCAAAGAGGGCTTTGTCGTGAGTAAAAAAGAAGATTTGAAAATCACTAAAATACTCTTTTAGTAGAGTTATCAAACTAAGTCTATTGCTCATATCTAATGAGATAAACAAATCATCTAAAATCAGAAGTTTTAGACTGTTATTCTCCAGTTTATCCGAAACATTTCGTATAATTGCAAAATGTATAGCAATCGCTAAAGCTGACAGTTTAGCCTCATTTAAAAAACGGTGATAGGTATTCAAATCATTATTCATAAAATCTATTTTTACATTAACAATAAACTCGACTTTGCCATCTTCTGTAAACTCTTTATCAAAAAAGAACTCTTTAATATAGAATTTTTTATTAAATTTATTTAGATACAT
>NZ_JAACKB010000231.1 GCF_010892395.1 Sulfurovum sp. bin170 | reverse complement strand
CTCTGATTCCAGTTTTGGTAAATATCAAATCACCCTTGGCGTAGAGTTTTTTATATTTTTTTATATCAATACGAAGTTCTGCATTGGCGATGGTATCAGCACGACAGTTTGCACCCCAAATCTCTTTGGTTTTTAGTGGCATCATGGCAGGGTGTAAACTTGTGATTTTATGACCAACTGCTTTTGCCAAGTGATAACCATCACCTTCAGAGCCGAGTTTTGGATAACCCATGCCTCCTGTTGCTATAATAATTTTATCAGAGTAAAATGACTCTTTAGTTGTTTTTAAACCGATAACTTTATCTCCATTATGGAGTAACTCTTCAACCTTTTGAGAGCAGAGAACTTTGACACCTACTCTTTTCATCTCATTTTCTAGTGCAGATATAATCGTAGATGAGTCATGCCCCACAGGAAAGATATGAAATCCATCAGGGGCGTGAGTCTCCACTCCAATACCTTTGAAAAACTTCTGTAATGCACTATAGTCAAAACTCTCCAGAGCGGTTGTCATAAATCGACCATCTCGTCCAAAGCAAGAGATAAACTCTTCGTTTTTTAAAGTATTGGATAGATTACATCGCCCTCCACCTGTAGCTTTTAGTTTAGCTCCTATTTTTGGAAGTTTCTCTAAGAGTAAAGTTCTTTTTCCCTCTCTTGCTGATATTATGGAGGCTATCATCCCTGATGCTCCTGCTCCTATAATGATTGAGTTATATCTATTCATTTCGACTCCATTGTATGTATGGAATTATAACTTTAATAGATAAAAATAATAATAGAACAGACCATGTAACTGAATTACACAGAAATGGAAACTCCGATATAAATAGTGTTAGATAAAGTAACAATCTAACCACCTATAGTATAGAATGTGACATAAAAAAATTAACCAAATAGGAGACATTAATGTCATTACTAGCGAACTACAAAGCACATACAGCTTCCCGAGCTGAATTAGGCGTTCCACCACTAGTACTTACAGCTGATCAAGTGGCTGATTTAGTAGAACTACTCAAAGCGAGTCCTGTAGCAGAGGCTGACTATGCGATGGAGCTTTTTACAGAGAAAGTACCAGCAGGTGTTGATGATGCGGCATATGTTAAGGCAGCATTTTTAAATGATATTTTAGAAGGCAGTGCAACTTGTGAGACTATTGACAAGACAAAAGCTTGTAATATTTTAGGAGCAATGCTTGGTGGATTCAATGTTAAACCACTGGTTGAAGCACTAAATGATGATGAGATTTCAGCAGTTGCAGCAGAAGAGCTTAAAAATACTATCCTTATGTATGATGCGTTTAACGATGTAAAAGCGATGATGGATGCAGGTAATGCAAAAGCCAAAGAGGTAGTTGAGTCTTGGGCAAATGCAGAGTGGTTCTACAACAAGCCAGAGATGGAAAAAGAGATTACCGTAACTGTATACAAAATCCCAGGTGAGACCAATACAGATGACCTCTCTCCTGCATCAGAAGCGT
Organism: Sulfurovum sp. bin170; assembly: GCF_010892395.1. Classification (GTDB taxonomy): domain Bacteria; phylum Campylobacterota; class Campylobacteria; order Campylobacterales; family Sulfurovaceae; genus UBA1140. The sequence continues at coordinate 2,755 of NZ_JAACKB010000231.1, read as the reverse complement.
TTACACGAGCCGATGTTCCTCTACATGCAAACTCATTCCTTATCAATAGAATGGATAATCCACTAGATACTATGGTAGAGCTTAAGGCAAAAGGTCATCCATTGGCGTATGTTGGTGATGTTGTTGGAACGGGTTCGAGTAGAAAATCAGGTATCAACTCGGTTCAGTGGCACATGGGTAGAGATATTCCTGGAATCCCTGGTAAGAGAACAGGTGGTATTGTTATTGGTGATATTATCGCTCCGATTTTCTTCAACACAGCAGAAGATAGTGGATGTATCCCTATTCTTGCACCTGTAGCTAACTTAGCGACTGGTGATGTGATTACAGTTAAACCATTTGATGGTGTGATTGAGAGAGATGGTGAGGTTGTATCTGAATTTAAAATCGAGCCAAATACACTTCCAGATGAGATGAGAGCAGGGGGAAGAATCCCACTAATTATCGGTAAAGGTCTAACTGTAAAAGCTAGAGAAGCACTTGGTATGGACGCAGGTGATATTTTCATGACTCCTGATATGCCAGAAGATAATGGTAAAGGATTTACACTTGCTCAAAAGATGATTGGTAAAGCTAGTGGTATGGATGGTGTGAAACCAGGTGTCTACTGTGAGCCTGTATGTACGACTGTTGGTTCGCAAGATACAACGGGACCAATGACAAGAGATGAGATTAAAGAGTTGGCAGCATTGAGTTTTGGTGCTGATATGGTTCTTCAAACATTCTGTCACACAGCGGCATATCCAAAACCTGCTGATATTGAGCTACAGCATACACTTCCAAAGTTCTGGACGGAGAGAAAAGGGTTTATCCTTAGACCAGGTGATGGTGTTATCCACTCATGGTTGAACAGATTGTGTCTGCCTGATACTGTTGGTACAGGTGCTGATTCACATACAAGATTCCCAATTGGTATCTCTTTCCCTGCGGGTTCTGGTCTTGTTGCGTTTGCAGGTGTTACAGGTAGTATGCCTATTACGATGCCTGAATCTGTTTTGGTACGATTCAAAGGTGAAATGCAACCAGGAATTACGCTTAGAGATATGGTAAATGCTATTCCTCATCAAGCGATTAAAGATGGTCATTTGACGGTGGCAAAAGCTGGTAAGGTAAACATCTTCTCTGGTAGAGTTCTTGAAATCGAAGGTCTTGAAACATTGAAATGTGAACAAGCGTTTGAGCTAAGTGATGCATCTGCTGAAAGAAGTGCAGCGGCGTGTACCGTTAAGCTTGACAAAGAGCCAATCATTGAGTACCTTGAATCAAATATTGTTCTTATTGAAGAGCTTATCCGTCAAGGTTATGAAGATGCAGTGACACTTCAAAGAAGAGCTGACAAGATGAAAGAGTGGATAGCAAACCCTGTACTTATGGAAGCTGATGCTGACGCTGAATATGCTGCTGTAATTGAGATTGATATGAGTCAAGTCAAAGAGCCAATCCTCGCTTGTCCAAATGACCCAGATGATGTTAAAACATTAACTGAAATTAGAGAAGCAGGTCTTAGAACAGAGATAGATGAAGTATTTGTTGGAAGTTGTATGACAAATATCGGTCTATTTAGAGCTCACGCTGAAATCCTAAGAGGTGAAGGTGCTGTTGCTAACAAACTATGGATTTGTCCTCCAACAAAAATGGATGAGAAGACACTTCAAGAAGAGGGTTACTACTCTGTATTTGGTATGGCAGGAGCTAGAACAGAGATTCCTGGATGTTCACTTTGTATGGGTAACCAAGCTTCTGTTGCACAGAACGCTTTCGTATTCTCTACATCAACAAGAAACTTTGATAACAGACTTGGTAAAGGTTCACAAGTTTATCTTGGAAGTGCTGAACTTGCTGCTGTTGTTGCACTTAAGGGTGAGTTACCAACTGCTGAGGAGTATTTGGAAATAGTTGCTAATAAGATTAAGCCTGAGATGACTGATGATATTTATAAGTATCTTAATTTCCATCAGGTTTCTAAAGATGAGCTTGAGGCTATGGTTAAGTAAAACCATTACGACTTGTTCCCATCCGTCCTCGGTGGGAATACATACGAGAGTCTCATATACACTCCCACGCAGGAGGAGACTGTGTAAGAACCTCATTTTTAGGAATTCAAATTCCCAAAAATAGGGGTTCATTTTTCAAATTTGGTAGTTCTTACACAGTCTCAGGAGCGATGGGAGCGAGGTAAATATATAATTGACTATGGCTCTTCCTATGCGTCCATTTCCCTCATCATAAGGGTGTATCGACTCAAACCATAAATGGGCAACAGCAGATTTAACAATAAAATTTTCACTGCTACTGTTAATATATTTCATAAGTTCTTGAATAGAGGATTCAATTCTCTTTTGAGGAATAGCATAATGCCATATATGTAGTCTCTCTAAAGATAAATCATCTTGGTTAAACCTGCTATCTATATAGAGTTCAGTTAAACTATCACTACTTTTAGTAGATTTATCTTCTTCTCTGTTAAATGTAATATTTAGTTTTTTCTGCAAAGATGACCTAACACTATCGCGTTTTAACTCTACTCCTTCTATTTGGGATGTAGCAATAATCTCACTTAGTGATGTCTAAATAGAGAAGTTATCTTGTTCACTGTTTGAAAGATAAGATATCTTACCTTTTAGCTCTCCACTTTTTTCAAAAAAGCGAAATATCATTGGCTCTATCTCTTTGTAGTCATAGTTAAAATTAGGAAAATCTTGATGTTGCCAAATCCACTTTTTTGTATTCATAACATATTCCTGTTTCTAAATTT
>NZ_JAACKB010000230.1 GCF_010892395.1 Sulfurovum sp. bin170 | reverse complement strand
TGTAATCCGAAATCATTTAAAATTGTAACAGATATGCTTCGAATATCACTGAAATATGGGTCCTTCGATGATGCGTAAAGACTTAATATATATCTGGCCTCAATCAATGAAAATGATCTGATTATACAGGCTATCTGGTATGAGATGCAGGGGGATTTTAAACAAAGTAACTATTTTTACAGTATACTTTATAATAAAACCCAAAGTGTGGAGTATATGTTTAGAGAGTTGACAACTGCACTATATGCAGGAGTAGAGTCTAAAAATATTTCAAAACTTGAAGAGTGGACTAAGCAGAACCCAGACAATATACAGTCCAAACGGCTTCTTATCTCATTTTATATAAATGAAAAAGAGAATAAAAAAGCTAAAGAGGTTGGTAGAGAACTTATCTCAAAATCAGGAAAAGCGATAGATTTTGAACTCTCTGCAAGTCCCTATATCTTATCAGGAGAGTATACAGAGGCTATAAGGTTATTGGAAGAGGCATATAATAAGAGCTATAATGAAGATATACTTATAAAGATAACAACTATATTGGCAAACTATATTGGTGATATAGATAGTGCCATCCAACATCTAGAAGAGCATAGAAGTCAGAATCAATGTAGCGAGAAAATTTGTAATCAACTTGTAGAGATTTATACAAAACTACAACAAGTTCAGCCTCTTATGGAAGTTTATCATGATCTCTATAGAGAGACAAAAAAAGATGTTTATGCTGTAAAAATAGTTGAGGGTTATATATATACAGAAAATTTTGATAAAGCGATTAAATTTTTGCAAAATAATTACAGTAATGATGAGTTGCTATATGAGCTATATCTTGCAAAAAAAGATTACCACTCTGCATTAGATATTGCAGAGAAGCTTTTTATCGAACAGAAAAAACCAAAATGGTTAGCTGAATCGGCAATGGCACTATATGAGAGTGCAAAGAATAAAGATGATGAGTTAATGCTAAAAAAAGTAGTTGATAAGTTTGAAAAAGCACTAGAGGCAGGTGTGAAAGATAGTGTATATCTCAACTACTATGGATATACTCTAATAGATAAAAATATTGATATAGAAAAAGGTGTTGATATTGTAAAAGATGCCCTCAAAGAGCAACCTAATAATAGTTATTATTTGGACTCATTGGCTTGGGGATATTATAAGCTAAATCTTTGCAAAGAGGCGTATATTGAGATGAAAAAAGTTGTTGATATAGAGGGGTTAGATGAAGAGGATATTGCTCAACACTGGATAAGTATTCAAGAGTGTAACCGATAGCGTAGTGGCAATCCCTTGTGGTTGCCCTTAGAACTTTTGGGAAACGGAGAGTTTACTCCCGAATAACGGAGGCAAAGCCTTCCGATTCCAAGTTTTGTAAGATATTTAATTAATAGTGAGGAAATAGATAAATTGGCACAAATTTTAGATGATATTATCAAAAAGACAGAAGAGGATTTAGAGAAGAGAAAAGTTGATTATCCTGTGGAGTGGTTGGGGCGTTCATTGGCGTATAATCCTTTTGCACCAAAAGATGTTTATTCAGCACTCAAATCAACCCCCGAGAATCGATACAGAATTATAGCAGAGATTAAAAAAGCAAGTCCTAGCAAAGGGGTGATTCGTGAAGATTTTGACCCATTAGTTATAGGACAGGCATATGAGAAAGGTGGAGCTGATGCACTCTCTATCTTGACAGAGCCACATTTTTTTCAGGGGAATAAAGAGTATTTGGGTATGGTCAGGCGATATGTGAGCATTCCTCTTTTGAGAAAAGATTTTATAGTAGATAAATATCAGTTGGTGGAAGCGTTGGCATATGGTGCTGATTTTGTGCTTCTTATCGCAACGGCACTGACTCGAAAAAAGTTAAAAGAGCTACTAGATTATACACATCATTTGGGTATGGAGGCTCTTGTTGAGATTCATAATAAAACAGATTTAATCAAAGCTATTTTTGCAGGTGCAAATATTATTGGTATTAACCATCGTAACTTGGAGACATTTGAGATGGATATGAGTTTGAGTGAGAGACTTATTCCTCTGATTCCTAACAGTAAAATTATTGTAGCAGAGAGTGGAATAACCACTCATGAGACAGTTCAAGAGCTATCAAAAATTGGAGCTGATGCCTTTTTGGTTGGTGAACATTTTATGCGTCAAGATAATATCACAGAAGCAGTACAAAAATTAAAGTATGGTAAATAGATGACAAATATAGTAATAACAGGTTGTTCTACAGGCATTGGATTTGCTACGGCTAAGTATCTACAGTCACACGGTATAAAGGTATATGCTACAGTGAGAGATGAGCGACATCTCAACCCACTTAGAGCCAATGGTCTTGAACATGCCATGAAGATGGATGTGACAAAACCAGAAGAGATTTCTGCGGTTATAGCAAATATACTAGAGGATGATGGCAAGATAGATGTCTGGTTTAACAATGCAGGTTATGGACAACCAGGTGCCATAGAGGATATGCAGACTTATGTACTCAAAGAGCAGTTTGATGTCAATGTCTTTGCTCTGCATGAGTGTACAAGACAGATTCTACCTATTATGAGAGAGCAGGGCTTTGGAAGAATCATACAACATAGCTCCATTTTAGGTCTAGTCTCTCTAAAGGCGCGTGGTGCTTACAGTGCTAGTAAATATGCTGTAGAGGGGCTTACAGATACTCTGCGTCTTGAACTGAAAGGTACAAATATCTATCCTGTATTGTTAAATACGGGTCCTATTACTAGCAGTTTTCGTAAAACAGCTATGAAAAAGCTCAAAGAGAATATAGATATAGAGAACTCTATTTTTAAAGATGAGTACAAAGCAACTCTGTCCGAAGATAAAACTACTGTGCCATTTAACGAAGAGGCTATATCTGTTGCGGAGATAGTCTATGAGATTATAGTAGCAAAGAGACCAAAACCTAGATATTATATCACAAGAGCTACCTATCTGCTTGTCTATTTAAAGAGAGTGTTAAGTACAGCTCGTTTAGATAAAATCTTATTTAAAATCTAATAACAATAACCCATTTTTATGGGCAGGAATGTACCATGCAACTCTATTAAAGCATCTCATTCCACTTTATAACCTAGATAACAATATATTTTAACTACTCATTAGATATAATAATCACATTTTAAATTTGGAGATAGCACAGTGAATATATTTGATGATGATGATGCCTTTGTAGGAACACCTAAGAGTAACTTTTTTTCTATAGCTAAAACAGCTAATGAAAATATCGTAGAGATGGAGATAGACAAGATGTTGAGACGATTTGCTGTGGCAGAGAAGATGCTTGAAGAGAGAGGTCTCGAAGAGGAGCAGGAACAACTTATGCGAAGTATGGTGATTGACCCAGAGTTAGATGATAGAACTAACAGTTTATATATAGAGCTTGTAGGAAATATTGTTACTCAGTGTGAGTAGTCTATTTCTTGCAAAACTCATTCGAAATCGGAGGATTCAGCCCCGAAAGAGACGAAACTAAAGGGCGAGGCTAAAGCCATCGTTTCCAGATAGATAAGGACAAAATGGTGATAAATGCCGTTGAGAGAAAGATAGAGCAGTATGTGGCAGAACTTGATGATAGTTTTGTAACATCTCTCTATCGCAGACTACCACGAGGAAAACGACTTAGAACAAAGTTGATTTTAAAGATTGCTGGTAGTGATTTGAAAGTTATAAAGACAGCTGCTACTGTTGAGATGATTCATGCAGCTAGTCTACTACATGATGATGTAATAGATGATGCGAAGAGTCGCAGAGGCAGGGTCTCTGTTAATGCTAGTGAAGGTAGTAAGACAGCTATTATGATAGGTGATATATTATACTCTAAAGCTTTTTTTGAGTTGATAAGTATATCTCCAGAGGTAGCAAAAGTGGTCTCAAATGCTGTTGTTCAGTTGAGTTTGGGTGAACTCTCCGATGTAGAGCTTTCTCGTAAGTTTCATACCAATAGAGATGCTTATTTGAAAATGTTGTATCAAAAAACAGCCTCACTTATGGAAGCCAGTGCAGAGGCCGCTGCTATTTTGGTGGGTAAAGATAGAGTCGCCTATCGTGATTATGGACGAAAGCTTGGATTGGCTTTTCAGATGATAGATGATATTTTAGATATTACTGCTGATTCTAAAACACTTGGAAAACCAGCTCTGCATGATTTTGTAGAGGGAAAGGTTACACTTCCTTATATGTATCTTTATGATGTTTTGGCGGATGTTGATAGAGAGTATCTTGTTTCATTACATCGTAAGCGACTAAGCAGTGATGAAGCATTGTGGATAAAAATTGCCATGAAAAAATATGGTATAGTTGAAAAATCTTATGCCGAAGCCAAAGAACTTATCTTAGAAGCGGTAGATTCTATGGAAAAATTGGGTGAGTATGATTTGTCAAATATCGCCAAAGCAATGATAGAAAGAGAGTTCTAAATGTCCTATCAAGTTGTCTCCTTTAACCATAAAAATTGTGAACAGATTGCCAGAGAAAAGTTAGCATTTGCTACAGATGATGAGAAGAGAGTGATGCTTCTTAAGTTAACAGGTTTTGATTTTATTGAGGAGGCGTATATCGTCTCTACTTGTAATAGAGTGGAGATAGTGGTCGCTACCAAAGATAGTTTTTCGAGTTATCATGCTATTTTAGGACTGCTTAGTTTGCGTTCGGGTCTTAGTTTTTATGAACTTAAGGGAATGGATGGTAGATATGATGATGGAAAAGCGATTTTACATATTTTCTCTGTAGTCTCCTCTTTGGAGTCTATTGTTATCGGTGAATCACAGATAACAGGGCAGGTCAAAGATGCTTATAGATTCTCATTTCAAAATAGAACAGCAGGGAGGCAACTAAACCGTGTTATCTCTTATGCCGTGAAGTGTGCTGCTGAGGTTCGTAATGTAACCAATATCTCCAAACATCCTATCTCTATCCCCTCTGTTGCCGTGACTCAAGCTCATAAACTCTATGGGGATAATATCTCTGGGATGACAGCAGTTATTATCGGTGCTGGGGAGATGGGGCTTATTGCAGCTAAGAATCTTCTGCGTTTGGACTGTGATGTGTTACTTTTAGGAAGAGATAGAGATAAAGTAAAAAAGATAGCCAAGGAGCTGGGTTCCAATGTTCGTTCAGATACAATGGAAAATCTTCATAAGTATCTTAATCGTTATCGATTGCTTTTTTCTGCGACATCAGCTAAAGAGACGATTATAAAACCAAGTATGGTTGAGAGTGATAACTTGGACAGAGTCTGGTTTGATATGGCAATCCCTAGAGATATTGATAAGATGGGGCTAGAGAAACTACAACTCTTTAGGATAGATGACCTCAAAGCCATCTCCAAAGAGAACTATGCACTCAAAGAGGAACAAGCAACAAGGGCTGTTGATATTGTTGAGAAGTATAAAGCAGAGTTTTATAAGTGGCTTAGGGCTTTGTCAATAGAGCCTGTTATCAAAGATATGCGACTACAGGTCAAAGATGCGATAAATAAAGAGTTGAATCGTGCGATAGATAAGAGATTCGTACCATTAGAATATAGAGATAATATGCAAAAAATGGCAGAACAGATGTTTAATAGATTTCTGCACGATGCCACTCAAAATCTGCGTCAATGTTCGTCAGAATCGAACTCAACCAAGAGGGTCGATGCGATAAAAGAGCTGTTTGAGATTACTACTAATGATAGAAAAGTGAAGAAGTATAAAAGAGAACACCATGTTAAAGGATACCAAAAATGAGATTTTCAAGAATGTTAATACCAACGATGAAAGAGGCACCAAGTGATGCTGTTTTGACATCACATATTTTTCTGCTTCGTGCTGGGTTTATCCAGTCATCAGGGGGGTCAGGTCTCTATAACTTTTTACCATTGGGGAAAATTACACTAGATAGAGTAAGAGCGATTGTAAAAGATGAGTTAGATAGAGTAGGGTGCAGTGAGGTTCATTTGCCAATGGTTACACCGATAACACTTTGGGAAGAGACAGGACGAGCTGACAAGTTTGGTAAAGAGCTTTTGAGATTCAAAGACCGACATGATAATGACTTTGTATTGAGTCCAACCAATGAAGAGGCGATGGTCAATCTCGTTCGTCAAACAGTCAAGAGTTACAAGCAACTGCCTCTCAATGTTTATCAAATCAATTGGAAATTCCGTGATGAGGTTCGTCCACGGTTTGGATTGATGCGTGGTCGTGAGTTTTTGATGAAAGATGCTTATAGTTTTCATGCCTCTGTAGAAGATATGGAACGAGAGTTTGACTTGATGGAGGAGACTTACAAAAAAATTTTTACTCGACTTGGATTAGAGTTTAGAGTGGTTGAGGCAGATAGTGGGGCGATTGGTGGAGCAGGGTCAAAAGAGTTTATGATACTAGCAGATAGTGGTGAAGATACTATTATGGTTTGTGATAGCTGTGACTTTGGAGCCAATGTAGAGGTGATTGCAGAAGATGAGACTACTTGTCCTAAGTGTGGTGGTGGACTTAGCCAGAGCAAAGGGATTGAAGCGGGGCATATCTTTCAATTGGGGACTACATATTCTGAAGCGATGAAGGCAGAGTTTTTGAATGAAAATCAGAAATTGCAACCTTTTGTTATGGGGACTTATGGAATTGGTGTGAGTCGGCTACTTGCAGGGATTATTGAGCAGAATCATGACGAGAAAGGGTGTATATGGACAAAAGAGTCTGCACCATTTAGTGTTGATATTATTGTAGCAAAAGCTAAAAATGAAGAGCAGATGGCAGTAGCTACAAAATTTTATGATGAGCTTCAATCTAAAGGTGTTGCCGTTCTTCTAGATGATAGAGCTGATAAAAAGACAGGTTTTGGTGTGAAGATTAAAGATTTTGAACTTATAGGTATATCTTATGCTGTAGTGATTGGTAATGATATTAGTGAGGGGAGAGTGGAGTTGATTACAAGAGATGGACTAGTCAAAGATGTATTGGCTCTTGATGATTTAGTAGAGACTGTTTTGGAGAAGTTGGCGTAATGTTTATTATAATTCCCTATTTTTTTCTTGAACTCTACTTCTCTTTGGCTGTTGGCTCCAACATAGGATTTATGAGTTCAGTTATTTGGATTCTTCTCTCTTTTATGATAGGTATGGGACTGCTTAAAAATGCTCATCTAAGTATCTTGAAAAATATGCAGTCTGTATCTTTGGGAAAACTAAATGTCAAAAGTTTTCATGATGCGAGTACCTCTTACTTTTTAGGAGCTATTTTACTTATTATCCCTGGGGTTTTTTCTGATTTTCTAGGGCTAATCGCAC
>NZ_JAACKB010000229.1 GCF_010892395.1 Sulfurovum sp. bin170 | reverse complement strand
TATCAAAATGATTATAAAATAGCAGAAAAAGAGGCAAAAGTAGATGGCAAATATCTCTTTATACTCATCACTACAAAAGGTTGTGGATGGTGCAAAAGACTGAAACGAACAACACTGAATGAGAGAGAGATAAAAGAGAATCTAGCAAAGAAGTATATCGCTGTAGAGTTGGATAGAGATAGTAGCTACTACCCAAGTTCAATGAATATACAAGGTGTGCCAAGCGTCTTTATCATCGACCCAAAGAGTGGAGAGACCATTAGAGATATTGTTGGGTTTAGAAAAGATAAAAATGACTATCTAAAATGGTTTAGGTATGTCACAAATTTAGAAGAGTAGTTATAGAATTCAAGATGGCATATATAAAAATAGAGAGACAAAATTTTTTTCATAATCTTAGTCAATTTCTATCTAAAACAGGTTCAAAAGAGAGCATAGGTATAGTTCTAAAAGATAATGCTTATGGTCATGGATTGGAGCTTATGGCAAAACTATCATCCGAGTTTGGCTTGACCCAAGCAGTGGTTCGAACTTATGATGAGGCTAAAGAGATAAAAAAATATTTTGAACAGATATTAGTTCTTGGAGACAAGGCAATTATAGATGACAAATGCTCTTTTACGCTAAATAGTTTAGATGATATTAAGATAGCCCAAAAAGGTTCGACCGTAGAGCTAAAAGTGGATACAGGAATGCATCGAAATGGTATCTCTATGAGTCAGTTAGAGGAGGCTTTAACCTTGATTCGAGATAGAGACTTGAATCTAAAAGGGATTATGACCCATAACCGTTCAGCAGATGAGTTGAGTAGTGAGCTTTTTTGGCAACAGAAAAGTTTTGAAGATGTGAGAGATAGAGTAGGGGAGTTTGGTTTTAAAGATATTCGATTTCACTCGTATAATTCGGCTACCTCTTTGCGTTTGGGATGTTCAGATGAGGATATGATTCGTTTGGGGATTGGGGCTTATGGTTATAGTGAACTACCAAAAATTTATGATAGTTTAAATCTAAAACCTGTTCTCTCCCTTTGGGCTAGAAAAATATCTACTAGAGTTTTGAAAAAGGGTGAGAGAGTTGGGTATGGTGGTACATTCATCGCCCCTAGAGAGATGATTGTCTCCACTTATGACTTGGGTTATGGTGATGGTTGGATGAGGAGTTCTACCATGAAGCCATTTGTTACGGCTGAGGGTCTGTCTATACTGGGGCGTGTATCTATGGATTATATCTCTTTGGAGAGTAGCAAAGATGAGGTTTGTATAGTGGGTAATGCCCTCTTTGCAGGTAGGCAGATTGGGACTATATCTTATGAGATTATGACTCAACTATCTGAGGGAATGGATAGAGAAGTGGTTTAATCCAACCACCAAACCCTAAATTTTCTCTTTTTTATCTTTCCATTCTTCAAACCATTAAACGCCTTTTTAATCACAGACTTATCTATAGCCACATAAGAGTTACGGTCATATACATTTATCTTTCCTATATGTTTTGGCTCTATTCCTATATCTTTACAAAGCGTTCCAAGTATATCTCCAGCTCTTACTTTTTTCTTCTTTCCTCCATCAATACATAGTGTTCCCACTACTCCTTGGAGATAAAAGTTTTTGTTTGGTCGTAGTGAACTTATATCTTCCACTTTTAGAGATGGTCTAACCTCTTCTAGTTTTCTGATAGCGTAATTATCACAAAGAGTGACAGCAAGACCTTTTGCATCTGCTCTTCCTGTTCGTCCTATACGGTGGATGTACTCTTGGGGTTTCATCGGAATGTCATAGTTGATAATAATATCTATCCCCTCTATATCCAGTCCACGAGCTGCCAAATCAGTTGCAACCATAATAGGTAGTGAGCCATTGGCAAACTGTAGTAGCATCTCCTGTCGTTCATACTGCTCTAGGTCACCATTTAAAACTGCTGTATCAAATCCTCTCTCCTGTAGCATATCAGCAATCTCATTGGTTTTGACTTTTGTATTACAGAAGATTAGAGCCAAAGAGGGTTGAAAAGATTGCAAAGTTTTGATGAGTGCTTTATCTCTCTCTTCTACTTTAAATGCTCTCTCCTCAATAGAGATATGTTGCTCTTGGGACTCAATCTCTATATTAATAGGATTGTTGAGTATTACAGAGGTTAGTTTGCTGATATTGTCAGGATATGTCGCAGAGAAGAGGAGGTTTTGCCGTTTTTTTGGTAGATTTGAGACTATTTTGAGTATATCATCAGCAAATCCCATATCCAACATTCTGTCCGCTTCATCAAGTATAAGTGTTTTTATTTCTGATAGCTCTATGGTCTCTCGTGAGAAGTGGTCAAGTAGTCGCCCTGGGGTTCCCACCAATATATCTGCTCCTTTTTCCAAAGATGCAACCTGATTGGTTAGGGAGGTTCCTCCATAGAGCGTTATCACTTTTACTCCTGCTTTGTACCGTGCTACTTTTTTTAGCTCCTGTGCTATCTGTTCACTTAGTTCTCGTGTTGGTACTATGATAAGTGCTTGTGGATTTTGCTCTTTTGCTTTGATTTTATTGATAAGGGGTAGGGCGAAGGCTAAGGTTTTCCCCGAACCTGTTTTGGCTTTTCCTATTATATCTTTTCCCTCTAAAATATGAGGGATAGAAGCTTGTTGGATTGGGGTCATCTGTTCATAGCCTAATGATTTTATGTTTTCCAACAGATCATCAGGTAGATTAAGGTCTTTAAAATTGGTCAAGTTAACTCTTTTTGAGAATTATATCTTATCTATCTAAAGTTAGCAGAATCTTATCATTATATTGGTCGTGTATGGTATATTGACTTTTTGTTGTCTCTACGGTTATCTCTCTATTTGGGATAGTTGCTACTTTGTGACCTAGATGCAGAGCTATTTGGGGTATAGATACTACTATCTGATAAACTGTTATATTGTTGTTTTGCTCATTATTACTTAAGAGAAATGATTGGTCTGTTATATTTTTTGTTTGAATCGTATCTCTTGCAGGAACTCTATCTATACCAAAAAGATTTATAACAGCACCATTTATTATTAATATAGCTACAACAGATAGAGTTGAGAGTAGAATTTTTTGTTCTATCCTATCTATTTCTATTTTTGATATAAACAGACTAGTTCCAACTCCTATGGAGATTAGACCTAGCAGAATTCTAAAGCTATAGGTAATATCAGTCCAAAATAGAAGTGCAACAGGTAGAATAAATAGGAAAAAAGCCTCTATATGATACTCTGAAAGGGAAAATATCTGACGAAGTAGCTTTTTTTGTCTATAGAGTATATAGTTTAGATTTAGGTTGATATTTGAAACAGTAGCCTCAGCTACAATGATATAGAACCAAGTAAATAGAGCTATTGTGCCTATAGATGTACTAAAAAATGTATTATTCATAATCATCTCTATATCTTCTATAGGTAGAAGTATAGCAATAATAGAAGAGTTTAATACAATAGTAATAATAGCTAAAATAAAGGTCAAGGCAAATGAACCAATTTTTGTTAATAGAAATGGAAAGAGAAATCTTATACTTGGGTGAAAAATAGTAAAGACACCTACCCACCAAAGTACAGTACATGTGAAAACCCAAAGAGAGTTTCCTTGTGATATATACCATAAAGGTGGAACGGTTACAATAGATAAGATAAAAGCGATAAGAGATGTGTCAAAATATTTGATGCTTTTTCCAAAACTTTCTTT
>NZ_JAACKB010000228.1 GCF_010892395.1 Sulfurovum sp. bin170 | reverse complement strand
TTTTTGAACCAAATAGTTCGGGTGTAAACACGCCGATTCCGAAAATGCAGATTGCATAGAAGGAACCGATGGCTTTAGCCCAATGTCAATGAATTAAGCTTTTTTTGAACCAAATAGTTCGGGTGTAAACACGCCGATTCCGAAAATGCAGATTGCATATAAGGAACCGATGGCTTTAGCCTCGTTAATTCATTGTTTTTTCCGAACAATCAAATAGACAAAAAAAGGACCACCGACAAAAGAGGTGATAATCCCTATAGGTACATCAGAGTTAGTCCCCAAATTACGAGCAATCAAATCACTCAAAACCAAAAAGACTCCAGAGTAGAAAAAGATAGGAGCTATAAGCCTGTCAGCACTCTGTTTGTAGAAAATTTTGATAATATGAGGGATTATTAATCCCACAAAACCGATAGGTCCTGTGATACTCACACAGACTCCTGTAGAGATAGAGACTACCAAAAGCAGAATAGTATTGACTCTTTTGACCTCTACTCCTTTTAGAAAAGCATTATCGTTGGAGGTTAGCAGAAGTCGAAGTTCACCTCTATACCAAAGAGCCATACCGAGTAGTCCAAAACTTGCTAATACAATAGGAAGAGTCTCACCCATACCCACAACATCCACAGAACCCATAGTAAATCGAACTATCTCAAAACTTTGTGACTCATCGGAGAGATAAAAGAGTATCATAAGTGATGCAGAGTAGAAAAAGGAGAGGGCTATTCCCACGAGTAGAAGTGAATTACTCTCATATGATTTGAGCCTTGCTGTGATACCAAAGAGGATTATAACGGTAAACAATGCCCCCACAAATCCAAAGAGTGAGACCAAAGAGGTATATCCAAAGATAATTGCAAACGCCACGCCAAGTGTACTTCCACTTGCTACTCCAAGAGTGTAGGGTGTTCCCATTGGGTTTTTAAAAAGAGATTGGAAGATTAGACCACCTAGACCCAACAATCCACCTGCAAAAAAGGCTACAATTACTCTTGGGACTCTTAAATCCCAAAAGAGTTTGTAGTCTACGGTGCTTGGGTCTGTTAGATTGTTTAGTGCTATCTCTATCTGTCCGTAGAATGGGGCTAGAAGTAGAATCGTTATGGATAAAAGAGAAGCTATATATCTCATATATTCACCACAAAATAGTCATCTACTCTCTTCAAGCTATCCCCAAAAAACTTTGCAAGATTAGACTCTTCAAAAAACTTCTTACTCTCATCATCAAAAACTATTCTCCCTTTATCCATATAAATAACTCTATACTCTAAACGATAAGCCAACGACAAATCATGAGTGATGATAATTCGACTCTTTATCTTGTCAGATTGAAGTATCTTATAAACCTCAACTGTGCGATTTGGGTCAAGATTGGCTGTCGGTTCATCATATATCGTTATCTCTGCTCCATGAAGTAGAGATGAGGCTAAAAGGAGTCGTTGTTGTTCACCAGAGCTTAGGGTTTTGCATGAGAAGTTGGCTAGGGAATCCAAATCTAGTAGTCTAATGGTTTCATCTACACTTATATGACCATATAATCTACTTAGCTCTAGAAAATCTCTTACTGTAATATACTCATCAAATATCTCTAGTTTTGGTGGGATATAATTTATATTCCTTGAGCGTTCTTTTGCTGATAATCTGTTAAATTTTTGACCATCTATCTCTACTCTTTTTGAATGGCTTACGCCACATAAGAGTTTGGCTAGGGTTGATTTACCTGCTCCATTTGAGCCTAAGATAATTAGATTTTCATCTTTTTTTAGGGTTAGAGTTGTATCTGTTAGGATTTTGTCTGAATAGTCTGTTATAGTTAGCA
>NZ_JAACKB010000227.1 GCF_010892395.1 Sulfurovum sp. bin170 | reverse complement strand
TTTTGAACCAAATAGTTCGGGTGTAAACACGCCGATTCCGAAAATGCAGATTGCATATAAGGAAACGATGGCTTCAGCCTCGCTAATTCATTGGCATTGGGCTAAAGCCATCGGTTCCTAGTTTTGTAAAAAGTGTAACATCTAAAAAGGAGATAGCCATGCAGAAAAAAATCATTTCAAACACACTCCATATCGGTACACAACTAGATGGCTATGAGATAGAGAAGGTGTTGGGTCAAGGGGGATTTGGGATTGTCTACAGAGCTAAAAACTTGCAAAACCATAACTTGGTGGCGATTAAAGAGTTTTTTCCCTCCACACTATCCATCATGCGAACTGATGACCAGACGCAGATTACTGCCAACTCACAAGAGGATTTGGACTCTTTTGAGGTAGGGCTAGAGAAGTTTAGAAAAGAGGCAACGGCACTATCACAGTTTCAACACCCAAATATTGTGCAGATTATAGACTATATTAGAGCTTTTGGAACAGAGTATTTTGTGATGCCCTATGAGAGGGGAATGACTCTAGCGGACTATATCAAAACCTATGGTAGCTTTCCAAGTGAAGAGATTATAAATCTACTGGTTCCTATTCTCAATGGGCTTGATATGATGCATCAGTATAATATTTTTCACAGAGATATAAAGCCTGATAATATCTTTTTACGAGAAGATGGGATGCCGATGTTGATAGATTTTGGGGCGGCCCGACAGGCTATTGGTGAGAAGTCACAAGATTTTACACAGATTTTGACCCATGGTTATGCTCCACCTGAGCAGTATGAGACCAAAGCTTCCAATCAGGGGGCTTGGAGTGATTTTTATGCTTTGGGTGCAACCTTTTATTCGGTAATGACAGGGGAGAGACCACCACCAGCATCGGATAGAATCAATGCACTTGTTGGTCATGGTAGTGACCCCATTGTCTATCCTCGTGGTGAGTATGATACCACTCTGCTAAACTCACTTATGAAAGCGATGATGATTCGAAGAGAGGAGAGATTTCAGACGGTTGATGAGTGGTTTGAGTTTCTCTTTTCGGATAGTGGTGATGGTGAGGAGAAAAGAGAGGATGGTGTTTTGCCAAAGGGGTTTATTTTAAATATAAACAGCAATAGCTATATTGAAATTATAGAGTGTTTAGAGAAAAATAGTAGTGAAAATAGATATAAAGCAAAATATATATTTGAGACTCAAAGAGATTGTCTATTTAATGAGTTCTATCCAAGAGCATTAATCAATGATAGAGATAGAGATTTTTTTGAGGAGATTACAGAGATATACAGAGAGTATCTTCTGTTTTCTGCCTGTAAGCAAAACATAGAGTGGCTTCCAAGACCTTATCTGTCGCAGAGTGGTATAGTGGGGAACTTCCAACTGTTAGATGATGATACTCTAACACTTAAGGAGTATATGCGTTATGTGACAGATACCACCACTTTAGATGAAGATGGTGTGATAAATATTGGTTTAGAGACTCTACACTATCTTCACAACTGTGGAGATGACTCTTTTTTGCATCTGGGTATCTCACTTGATAGCATCTTGATAGGCAAAGAGAGAATGCTACTTGCTCATACGGGTTGGGCTGAGTATTGTGATTTGTTGATTTTAAACTACCAATATAAAAACATATCTATTACTCAACCAGAGAGAGACTACAACTATATTTTGGCTGATAAATATATAGATAGTTCATCTGATATTTACGCTTTGGGTGTCGTATTGTATCGGTTAATGATTGGTATAGATATTAAACTAGAGAACTATATCACTCGTCTCAATAGCTTTTTAGAGAACGATGTAGATTTATATGTCAGACCATATGGATACTCCAGTGAGTTAACAGCCGTAGTAATGAGAGCCATTGCCATAGACCAAAGAGATAGAATAGCCTCTATAGATGAGTTTATGAATGTTCTAAAAAAAATTTAAGGAAAAAATATGAGAAAGATTAAATATTTAGACAAGAGAGACCAAGGAGCTAGAAAAGACCAACAAGACAGTGTTGATATTGTACATAATGGTGATGATGTCCTTATCGCTCTGGGTGATGGGATGGGTGGACATAGTGGAGGAAAGAGAGCATCAGAGATTTTTATCTCTACTGCACGAAACCACTTTGAGAGCTATGACTACTATCATCATCAAGAGTTTTTCAATAATATCATATACGAAACAGAGGATGAGATAGCCCTCTATGCCAACCAAAGTGGTGAAGACCCCCGCACCACAGCCACACTAGCACTGATACTGGACAATGCTGTTCACTTTGCCAATGTGGGTGATAGTAGAGTCTATATCTTTGATAGGGAGGGGTTGATTATACGAAGTCGTGACCACTCTGTGCCTGAGATGCTCTTGCAGATGGGTGAGATAGAGGAGCATGAGATGGCAACGCACCCTGACCAGAACAAGCTTACCAAGAGTTTGGGACCCGACTCACATGTGGAGGCTACTCACTACTCCTATCAACTAAACTACAACAGTGACTATATCGTTTTGGTCTGCTCTGATGGTTTTTGGGAGTATGTTGATGAGCAGGAGATGATGTATTTTCTCTTTAACTTTGAGTTGAGTACAGCACTTACGAGTATGATTGATATTGCACGAGAGAGAGGGGGGAGTGGTGGTGACAATATTAGCGTGGGGGTTGCTACTCTGATTGCTGACAAACCTAAAAAAGAAGCGATAGAAGAGGATAATTGGGAAGAGAGTGAGACAATAGATGAGGAGATAGAGACTCCAAAGAGAAGCTTTTTGCAGAGATATTTCATACTTATTTTATCTCTTTTGGTAGTACTTGTTGGAATTATTGGAACTATCTTGTTTACAGATAGAGGTAGAGCTTTGCTTTTAACAGATGATAATCAAACCACTCAAAAACAAGATAGCAACCAAAGTAAGAGTTTAACGCAAGAGTCCAATAAAACAGAGGAAAATAACGGTAGTAAAGAGAACAATCAAACAGATGTAAACAGAACTAAAAAAGGAGTTAATCATGCAGATGGAAAAGTGTAGTAATTGTGGTAAACATTCAGATAAAGAGAAACATAAGAGTTGTCCCTACTGCTCCCAAGAGATAACAGGAGGAGCAGGTTTTTTTGATAACAGAAGAGGAAGTAGAGCTGGTGGAGCTAGACGACAGCCTGAAAAGACAGAGGTTTGGGGAGGTGATGGCAACCAAAACCGTCCTACTCCACCAAACAGACCTGTTCCAAAGACTGAAGAGTTTGGCAAATTCCCTAATGGTAATCGAGGTGGTGGCTCAAATTTTGTTCCACCAACAGAGGAGTATATTTATCAACAAAAGGAGACAGAGCAGATGAACCCACCACCAAGACCAAAACCAAACCCTATGAGCCAAAACATCCAAGATAAAATAACAGGTGGAGGGGGTCAAAAACCAAATCCTGATGCCACAATCTCTATAGATAAAGTCAAAAGAGACAAAGATAAGAGAGATGAGGTAGAGCCAGTGGTTGGTTGGTTAGTTATTGTAGAGGGCAAAGGCAGAGGGAATGATTTGCGAGTGGTTGCAGGTCAAAACAGCATCGGTCGAGGTCGCTCCAATATGATTTGTGTTGATTTTGGAGATGAGACCATCTCTAGGGATAGACACGCGTTTATTATCTATGATACCAAACACAAAAAGTTTATCTTTAGAAGTGGTGATGGGCAGAATATTAGCTATCTAAATGATGCGGGGGTCTATAGTCCTGAACCGATTAAAGATGGTGATACGATTGAGATAGGTGAGACCAAACTTAGGTTTTCAACATTTTGTAATGAAAATTTTGAGTGGTAGTGTTATGAGAAAGTTATTATACATCTTGGAATCGGAGACAACAGTTTCGAATATTACGAGGCTAAAGCCATCGGTTCCTAGTTTTGCAAGAACTCTATTGA
This sequence comes from Sulfurovum sp. bin170, assembly GCF_010892395.1. Taxonomy (GTDB): domain Bacteria; phylum Campylobacterota; class Campylobacteria; order Campylobacterales; family Sulfurovaceae; genus UBA1140. The sequence continues at coordinate 237 of NZ_JAACKB010000227.1, read as the reverse complement.
TACTACTACTTCTCCTTACAACTACAACCTTTGCAACCCCTCTCACTTCCGAAGAGATAAAGGAGGCAAAACAGGGCAAAGAGTATTATGATGAGATTTTGAAAAAGTCCAAACTAAGTAGGGATACCAAAACACTAAACAGAGTGAACTACCTCTAGCTAAAGAGCTAGAGGCTTCCTAACTAGCAAACTCCAATGAGTCTGAACACGAAAGGCTTTTGAGTTTAATTCTAATTTA
>NZ_JAACKB010000226.1 GCF_010892395.1 Sulfurovum sp. bin170 | reverse complement strand
CCAAATTCACCAACTTATTAGGAACGACTATCTCTTTAACAATGTTTTTTCCATCTAACCACTTAGCCACAGTTAATTTTGCCTCTTCTACAATCTCATCTTTAGAAGCAGTCGAACTAACCTCTATCTCACCTCTTCGTTTACCATTAACGCTAACACCTAAAGTAACAGTGTCTTGAACAAACACCTCTTCAATAATCTCTATTTTGTTAGCCAAGTTCTCTGAACTAAACAGCTCCTCACTAAGCTCTGCACATACATGAGGGGTAATAGGTTCCAAAAGGTGAAGCAAGATATACATCCCCTCTGACCACACCTGCTCATTTTTCTGCTTATCAAGTGCATTAAGAGCCTCCATACAAGCGGCAATTAGAGTATTAAATGCAAAACTTTTCTCATAAACATCAGTTGACTTTTTGAGTGCCTCATAGACTTTTGCTCTTGCTATTTTCTCCTCTTTATTCAAAGTAGTTTGGTCGATTGTTGGCATAAAGTTACTTATTACTTTACTTTTTCTATCATAAAGCTTCTTAATAAACCGAAACGCACCCTCAACAGCCGAATCATTCCACTCTAACTCTTTTTGAGGTGGAGCAGCAAATAGAGTAAATAGTCTTGCCGTATCTGCACCATACTTTTCTATAAGAGGATCTGGATCAACAACATTTCCTTTTGACTTTGACATTTTTTCCCCATTTTTAAGAACCATACCTTGGGTTAAAAGATTATCAAACGGCTCTTTGATATTCTCTATAAACCCTAAATCTCTCAAAGCTTTTGTAAAAAATCTTGCATAGAGCAGGTGTAAAATAGCGTGTTCAATTCCACCAATATACTGGTCAACACCAAGCCAGTAGTTTACATCATCTCTGTCTATTCCCATACTATTCCACTTATCAGGATGAGTTGCATATCGAAACTGATACCAACTAGACTGCACAAAAGTATCCAAAGTATCTGTCTCTCTTCTTGCATCCTCTCCACAATTTGGACAAACACACTTAGACCATGTTGGATGATTTTCAAGTGGATTTCCCTCACCTGTAATCTCTACATCTTCAGGCAATGCAATTGGCAGATTTTTAACCTTTTCAGCCACCAAACCACAACTATCACAATGCACAAATGGAATTGGAGCACCCCAGTATCGTTGACGACTTATACCCCAGTTTCTAAGTTTGTAGTTAGTAGTTCCCTTACCAAGCCCCTGCTCTTCAAAATATTTGATAATCTCTGCTTTGGCTTCCATATTTTTCATACCTGTAAAACTATCAGAGTTAATAAGCTCACCCTCACCTGTATAGGCTTCATTTTCATTACTACCACCAGAGATAACAAACTTAAGAGGTAGGTCATACTGCTTTGCAAACTCAAAATCTCTCTGGTCATGAGTAGGCACAGACATAACAGCTCCACCACCATAAGAGGCAAGTACAAAATTGGCTGTCCATACAGAAATCTCTTCACCTGTCAAAGGGTGATTAACTCTAATTCCAAGGTCATAACCCTCTTTATCGGCTTTGGCTCTTTCTATCTCCGTCATGTTCCCCATAGCCGTAATTTTCTCTGCAACATTAGCATTTAAAAGTTCATTTTTAATTAAAGCTTTGACGATTGGATGTTCAGGTGCTAAGGCTGTATAGGTTACTCCATAAATAGTATCGGATCTCGTGGTAAATACTTCAAAACCTTCAAATTTGTTCTCTAATTTCTCTTTTGAATCAGGTGAAAATTTAAAAGCAAACTCCAACCCTTGTGATTTCCCAATCCAGTTGCTCTGCATTGCTAACACCTGAGAGGGCCATTTCCCCTCAAGCAGTTTCAAATCCTCTAGCAACTCATCAGCATATTTGACTATATTGATGTAGTACCCAGGCATCTCTTTTAGTTGAATCTCATTGCTACAACGCCAACAGCACCCCTCCTCCACCTGTTCATTTGCCAAAACAGTATGACAATCTTCACACCAATTAACCGTTGTTGACTCACGATAGAGAAGTTTTTCCTCAAACATCTTGATGATAAACTCCTGCTCCCACTTCGTATAAAGCTCATCACAAGTTGCAAACTCTCTTGTTTTTGAAAATGAGAGTCCAAGAGTGTTTAGCTCTTTTCGCATATAGTCAATGTTTGAGTATGTCCAATCTTTTGGATGTCGTCCATGTTTGATAGCTGCATTCTCTGCTGGCATACCAAAAGCATCCCAACCAATTGGGTGAAGAACATTATAGTTCTGCTTTCTATAGTACCTTGCCATAGCATCACCAATAGCGTAGTTTCGCACATGCCCCATATGTAGCCTCCCACTGGGGAAAGGAAACATACTCAATATATATTTTTTAGGTAAACTCTTATCATCCAAAGGCTCAAATGCACCTTTTTCACTCCATATCTTTTGCCATTTTGCTTCTATTTCACTTGGATTGTAGCTCATATTCTCTCCATAAGGTTAAGCTTCTTGTAAAACTAGGAACCGATGGCTTTAGCCTCATTATGTTCGGGAGTAAACTATCCGATTCCAAAGAGTTTTTCAAGAAGTCTATTAAAATTAGATGGATTATACCAAATGATGAATTAGAGGTTGTTATTTTATAAATTTTGTTTATTTTAACTCCTTGGCAAACAGTAAAAAACAAAAAATATTACACTATGCGTAAACTAGCAAAATACTTTTACTCTTTCTCTATTTTTCATTGCGAATTCAATTAAAAATTATTATAATTCAAATACATTAATATATATATGGGGAACATCATGAAAATTAGCAAAATATCCACTTTTACCTTATCACTACTACTTCTTTCGGCATGTAGCACAAAAAGTCCTGAGAAAAAAGAGTTAAGTGATACTAATCAAACTATAACTAGTCAAGCTAGATTAGGAATTGACGCAAACAGGACTAAAGAACCTATTGTAGAAGTAACAGCACCAACCTATGATGAACTCCACGGAGAGTTCCAAACAAACCATGAACTTCTAAGTTTTATAGATATGATGGTAAATGTTCACAGTTTTAAAAGAGATGAGCTAAATAGAATCTTCTCACAAGCACAAAATTTTCGACATATTCCACAACCACGAAGCTGTTCAACAGATATACTTCGTATACAACAGGGAAAATGGGATAGATACAAAAGTTGCTTTATATACGAGAACAATATCCAAAGAGGTATAGATTTTTGGGAGAAACATAAAGAGACACTAGAGAGAGCTGAGATGGAGTATGGAGTTCCTGCTGAGTATATAGTGGGAATTGTCGGTATAGAGACAGCATATGGTACCAATTTTGGTAAACATAGAGTGATTGATGTATTGACAACCAAGAGTATGTTAGGTCATCGACGAGCAAACTTCTATAGAGATGAGTTAGAAAATTTTCTTATCCTTACACGAGATGCAGGACTTAGCCCAACAGAGCTTATGGGGTCAACATCAGGTGCTTTGGGTTATGGACAGTTTATACCAAGTAGCTATATTAGATTTGCAATTGATTTTAATGGCGATGGGGCAACAGACCTATGGAATGCAGAAGATGCTATAGGTAGTATCGCTAACTACTTTAGCAGAAATGGGTGGAAATCTTCCATTAGTCAAGTAGCTGTTCGAGCAAAATACAAAGGTCAACGATTTAGGAGCAAGAAACTAAAAACGGGATATAAACACAAATACTCCCAATATAAATTAAGAAAAAAATATAAAATCAAACCTCGCTCAAAACTTTACTACAGAGGACCTGTATCTCTAATAGACCTACCAAGAGCTACTTATGATGAGTTATGGTTTGGAACACATAACTTTAGAGTTATTACAACATATAACCATAGTTCGTTCTATGCAATGGCTGTATACCAACTTGCACAAGCTGTAAAAGATAAAAGAGGTTAATAAAAATCTTGCACAACTAGAAAACGATGGCTTTAGCCTAATGCCAATGAATTAGCGAGGCTGAAGCCATCGTTTCCTTATATGCAATCTGCATTTTCAGAATCGGCGTGTTTACACCCGAACTATTT
>NZ_JAACKB010000225.1 GCF_010892395.1 Sulfurovum sp. bin170 | reverse complement strand
TATAACCCTTTTTGAGACCTCTACAAAGTCAACAATCTCTTGTCCCTCTTTGATAGTCTCTTTGGTTTTATGAGCTGAAAATCCATAAGCCATAGGTGTGATATTCTCTGTATCATAAAAAGCCGTTCTAGCATCTATCCACTCACCTGTGTTTATATCGGTTATCCAAATAATGGCTTGGTCACTCCACTCTATCTTCTCCTCTTTGAACCAAAGAATAGTACAACCTATATCATCAAACATATATTTTTTACCAGTTTTGGGGTCTCTCACCTGTGCTGTATTTTTTCTATCACTTACCACCATGACACATCTAGCACACATGTCTCTGTCCCAGTGGACTTTGGCAACGGCTGTTTTGGAACGCTCCTCACAACCAAAAATAGTGAAAAGTGAGATGAGAATAGTGAGTAGTAGTAAGAGAAGTCTCATTTAATAATCCTTTTTGGATAAATTTTAACTAATTATAGTGTGATGAGGTTTGATTTAGATTAACACAGATTTAACACTCCTTAGATATAATAATTTCTGATATTAAAAATAAGGATTACTAATGTTAAATAGAAAAATAGTCATGATTATCATGTTTTTAACTCTATCGTTATCTATAACTTACGCAGGTGATGCATTCTCCAAAGTTGCTTCAACCCAGCCAACTCTAACACAAAAAGGAGCATCAAAAAAGTGGTGTCCTGTCTGTGGGATGAATTTAAAGATGTTCTACAAAACTTCTCACACTTCCAAGCTTCCTAATGGAGCAGATAGACAATACTGCTCCATTCGCTGTTTGGTTGTGGATATGCAGGAGTATAAGATAGATTTAGTAGATATCAAAGTGGTTGATGTCAATAGTCAAAAACTTATTGATGCCAACAAAGCTTTTTATATTATAGGTTCAGATGTAAAAGGGACAATGACAAAAATCAGTAAACTTGCATTTGCTACCAAAGATGAAGCAGAGAAGTTTGCAAAAGAGCATGGTGGAGAGGTTAGTGACTTTGCAACAGCCATGAAAAAAGCAGAAGAGTCGTTAAAAGGTGATATTGCGATGGTGAACATGAAAAAGCAGAAGATGATGCACCCTATGGGACAGAAGCTTTTTGAGAAAAAGTGTCAACCGACCATTAACCCTATGGATTTCGTAGAGATAAATGCACTCAAATCTGCCATTGTCGATGATAAGTTATGTAAACCTCTAAAAGAGAAACAACTTCAAGCAGTGGCTCTATATCTTTGGGATGTTAAACGAACAGAAGATTTAGACAAGATTGCTGATAAAATAGAGGTAGCCAAGGCTGAAAAATGTCCTGTGTGTGGAATGTTTGTCTACAAATATCCAAGATGGGCAGCTCAGATATTTTATAAAGAGGGCACAGATGAAAAGTACTACTCGTTTGATGGGGTAAAAGATTTGATGAAATTCTATTTTGACCATATGAAATGGGGAGATTATAAGATGTCTAAAAAAGAGAATGTCAGTAAGATATTAGTGACAGACTACTACTCTCAAAAAGCGATAGATGGAACCAAAGCCTATTATGTAATTGGTTCAGATGTACTTGGTCCAATGGGCAATGAATTGATACCATTTGAGCAAGAGAGCAGTGCTAAAACTTTTTTGGATGACCATAATGGTAAAATTATAGTTAGCTTTGATAAAATAGTGGAAAAAGAGGTTTATAAACTGGATGAATAGAAAAAGTCACTATCTCTTTTATATTTTTATTGGACTTAGCACACTTTTGGTGAG
>NZ_JAACKB010000224.1 GCF_010892395.1 Sulfurovum sp. bin170 | reverse complement strand
ATTAAAAGAGATTGCAGATATAATAAAAGGTGCTCATCTGATAGAGGGGCAAAACAGAAACAGTGAGTGTAAACAGAAAGAGCTTACAATGGTCTCTCTTGAACCAATCTCTTTTATAGATGAGAGAAAGCTTATCGAGGTAAACGATTGTAAATGTGAATCTAATCAGTTAACACAGGTAGGCGATGTGGTTGTGAGTCTTTATTATCCCATGATTGCATGTTTCGTAGAAGAGGGGCAAGAGGGCTTTGTGGTTCCTCACTACATGGCTGTTGTTCGTATGAAGCCCAATTTAAATCTGGATAGTCGCTTTATTGTACAGTTTATTAATTCGGCGAGGGGTAGAAAAGCATTAGGAAAAGAGATTACAAAGTCTTATGGTGTAGTTCCAACCTCTCTACCTCTTAACTATCTAAATAGTGTAGATATAAGGGATAGAGAAAATATTTTGTTAGAGAATTTTTAGATTTTACTCTGCACAAAAGCATCCATCTCATCAACGATAACTTCAAGCGTTCGCTCACCATTAATAATATGCAGTAGATTTTTATCTGTGTAGAATGCTTGAATCTCTGCTAGTGGGTCAGTATAAATTTTCATTCTATCATAGAAGACCTCTATACTGTCATCACTTCGTTTTTCTCCCTCTTTTGCTTCTTCAGCACGACCCAAAATTCTATCTTTTGCAACTTGCTCGGATACTCTTACTTCGATAACAGAAGTCAGGTTGATATTATCCTCTTTTTCAATAATCTCATCTAGTGCTGTCATCTGTTCTACGCTTCTTGGATAACCATCTATTAGTACATTATCTACAGGTGCATTGTTAATTGCAGAGATGATTGTATTAACAATAATTTCTAGTGGTACCAAAGCACCTTTTGAGATAAAGCTTTCAATAGTTGCACCAAGTTCACTTCCACTTGATACCTCTTCTCTTAGCATATCACCTGTTGAGTAGTGTACTATCGTGTCAGAGTGTTTTTGTGCGATAAGACTTGCATCAGTTGTTTTACCTGAACCTGGGGCTCCGATGATTAGAAATAGTTTTTTTGCCATTTTATTTTTTCCTTTTTTATTAACAAAGGGCAGACACATTGGTCTGCCCCTACAAATTTTATTTATTCTGTCAATTGTTTCCGAACTCTAATGCTCAAATCATTTAATTGCTCACCGTCGACTGGACTTGGTGCATCGGTCAGTAGACATTGTGCTTTTTGAGTTTTAGGGAATGCTATAACCTCACGGATACTACTTGCCCCAGTCATCAGCATAATCATTCTATCAAGACCCAAAGCAAAACCACCATGTGGAGGTGCACCATATTTAAACGCATCAAGTAGGAATCCAAATTTCTCTTTAGATTCCTCTTCCGAGATACCTAGAAGTTTAAAGATTTCAGATTGTATCTCTTCTTTGTGGATACGAATCGACCCACCACCCAGCTCTGTACCATTGACTACTATATCATACGCGATGGACTCCAAATCTTCGATGTCATCAAATACGATTTTGCCATTTTCATCAGTTTTTGGCATAGTGAATGGGTGGTGCATCGCTTTGACGCGACCATCTTCCTCTTCAAACATTGGGAAATCCATAACCCACAAGAACTCAAATTTATCTTTTGGAATAATATCCATAATTTCAGCTAGATGAATTCTAAATCGACCCATATAGTCCCAAACTAGTTTTTTGTTACCTGCACCAAAGAAGACCGCATCGCCCACCTTAAGTTCACATCTCTCAATAATGGCTTGAATATCTTCATCAGTAAAGAACTTTGTCAGAGGACCTTTAAGTCCATCCTCTTTCATCTGAAAATAACCAAGACCTGCTGCTCCAAATTTACGAACATAATCTTCAAATCGTTTCATCTCTCTTTTTGAGAAGATATTATCACCATTTGGTACTTTGAGAGCTTTGATTCGATTCTTTTTACTATCTTTTGCAATATTGGAGAAGATTGCATTGTCACATCGCTCAAAAATATCCATAACATCTACCATTGCTAAGTCATAACGCATGTCAGGTTTGTCAGAACCGTACTTCTCCATAGCATCTATATATTGCATTCTTCTAAATTTAGTTGGAATGTCAAATCCACAGTTTTTGAAGACTTCATGAATCAGTTTTTCACCCACTTCCAAAACATCCTCTTGGTCACAGAAACTCATCTCAACATCTATCTGTGTAAACTCTGGCTGTCTATCAGCACGGAGGTCTTCATCTCTAAAACATTTGGCAATCTGAAAATATCTATCAAATCCACCCACCATCAAAAGCTGTTTAAAGAGCTGTGGAGATTGAGGAAGAGCATAGAACTCACCACCATGAACACGGCTTGGTACAAGATAGTCTCTAGCACCCTCTGGAGTTGATTTAGTGATAATTGGGGTCTCAACTTCAAGGAAACCAAGCTCATCAAGTACATTTCTAGTAGCAATGGTCGCTTTTGAACGAAGTTTAAAAATATCATAAGATTTTTGGGTTCTAAGCTCCAAGTATCGGTGTCTAAGTCGAATCTCTTCATTTACCTTATCATCACCCAAGTCAAATGGCATTGGAAGAGACTTGTTTTCAACTATCAAGTTGTCAACCACTATCTCTATCTTACCAGTCTTGAGTTTTGGATTCTCAAGACCTTCCCCTCTAGCTCTCACTTTTCCTGTTACAATCAGTACAAACTGGTCTCTTACATCTTCAGCTATCTTATGTGCCTCTACATTGTCAGCAGGGTCACAAACGAGCTGAACTACTTGGTCTTTGTCTCTCAAATCTATAAAAATAAGTCCACCATGGTCACGGCGACTCGATACCCAACCTGATACGGTTACCTCTTGCCCAATATGTGACTCGTTGACCTCTGCACAGTAGTGTGTTCTCACGATAATTCCTCTATTTAATTTATGTTATTAAAATTTTTTGCGATTATATCGAATTGTTCCATATAAGTAGGAATTTTTTTATTAGACATCTTTCAAAACTAGGAACCGATGGCTTTAGCCCAATGTCAATGAATTAAGGATTTAGACAAGGGAATCCCTTGTCTCTACTATTTTGAAATTGAAATATTGTAGGGACAATGGCACTGCCTTGTCCTAATAAATCAATAACAATATTCTTAATTCATTGGCATTGGGCTTTAGCCTCGTTATATTCGGGACTAAAGTCTCCGATTCCAAATGAGTTTTGCAAGAAGTCTATCATATTTTTTCCCAAAGTACCCCATCAGCCGTATCCATAAGAGAAATCCCCATAGCCGAAATCTCATTACGAATAGCATCAGATGAAGCATAATTCTTAGCCTTTTTAGCCTGATTTCTCTGCTCTATAAGAGATTCTATTTTAGCCTTAGTCTCCTCATCTATCCCTATCTGAAAATAGCTAAATGGCTCTTTTCCACCAAACCCTAAAAGTTCATCTATAAACTCTATATTAGCCATCGTCTCTTTTTTTAGCCCCTTATCTTTAGGATTAATATCAAGCTTGTCATTAGCTTCACTAATCATCTTCTCAACCAAAGCAAGAGCTACAGAGATATTCAAATCATCACTCATAGCCTCCATTACAGCTTTTTGAAACTTTTTATTAGGTTTAGAAGCTTTGGTTGGAACAATCCGTTTTTTGACTCTATATAGCTTATCTAGTCGCTTTTTGGATTTAATCAAATCCTCTTCATTAAAGTTGAAATCATTCCTATAATGAACCGATATAAGATAGTTTCGCAACACCTCACCATCATAAACCTTTAAAGCATCTTTGACAAAAAAGCTATTACCAAGAGATTTACTCATCTTCTCGCCATCAATATTGACAAAACCGTTATGCATCCAATATTTAGCAAGTTCATGCCCTGTAGCACATCTGCTCTGTGAAGCTTCATTCTCATGATGAGGAAAGAGCAAATCAGCACCACCACCATGAATATCTATGCTAAACTCATCATTGCCATCTGCTTGTGGGAAATGCTTCTCTATCATCGCCGAACACTCAATATGCCACCCAGGGCGACCTCTACTAAACGCAGTATCAAAACATATATCATCATCACCATGACACGCTTTCCATAGAGCAAAATCCTTTGGGTTTCGTTTTTGGCTATTATGCTCTACACGACTCTGATTATCCTTATCACTTCCTACTTGGTGTGAGATGCTACCATAGTTTGCATCTTTGGAGGTATCAAAATAGACATCCCCTGAACCAACCACATAAGCTATATCTTTCTCTATAAGTGCTTGAATCATAGCTTCCATAGCCTCTAGTGACTCTGTAGCTTTTGGCTCTATATCATTCTCTTGCACTCCTAAGACTCTCATATCTTCTAAATATCGTGCTATATAGTGTGTGGTTATCTCTTCTAAACTCTGCCCTGTCTCTTTGACTTTTTTGATAATCTTATCATCTATATCAGTGAAATTTTTTACCATTGTTACATCATAACGCAACGCTTTTAGAGTACGAACTAATAGGTCGAAACTAAGGCTAGACCTTGCATGACCCAAGTGTGCATCATCATAAACTGTTGGTCCACATACATATATGGAGGCTTCTCTTGGGTGGATGGGTTCAAATGGGAGTTTTTTCTTTTTTACGCTATCATAAATATACATATCTATTTTTCCTTTAAAAATTTTATTAATAAATCTCTTTTATTATCGTATCCAATCCATTAGTAAACTGTTGATGAAGTGTAGCAGAAATGCTGAAAAAATCAAACCAATAATCAGATAGATAAGTTTTTTAGATTTGACTATATCAAAAAAATGCCCTGTTCCAACCTCTCTAACGGTAAGAGTAAAGAGAACCACACCACCAATACTACCAGCAAGGGCAAGACCAATCACACCCATTAGATTCATAAGTATGATAGAAACAATGACATTTAGAACCAATGCTATGGTTGCAATTTTCGCCGCTTTGGTATGTTTTTGGTTAGCATAAAGAAACATAGCAAAGAGTTTTGTCAGACCATGAGGAACAAGACCTAACATATACATACTAAGTACACCAGCTGTTTGGATGGTATTCTCTTAGGTAAACTCACCTCGCTCTAGCAGTAGCCATACAATCGGTTCAGCTAGTATTATCCCCATAAGTGTTGCGATACCAAGCAGAGATAGTAGAAACCAAAATGCTTTGCCCAAGTTGCTGTAAGCCTCATCTATATCTCCACGATTAATCGCTTTTGAGACCATAGGAAACAGAGCAACAGAGGTGGCAATGGCGATGATGGCTAGAGGAAGTTGAAAGACTCTATTTGCAAAATATAGATAAGAGATAGAACCAGTGAGGAGAAATGAAGCTAATATAGTATCCAAAAATGCAGAGATTTGAGGCATGGAGTTACCCCACATAGACGGGAAGAAGAGTCTGTTGAATGCTCTCTCTTCATCTTTTACATCTTTTTTCTTTCTATATTTCCATCCACCGATAAGGAGCCTGTGCATATTTAATTTTTTGATAGCTATAACATGGGCTATAACCTGTAACAGTCCACCGATTAAAACAGCAAAACTAAGAGCAATAACAATAGTCTCTGGTTCATCTTTCATATATAGAAGTAGAGAAGCTATCATAGAGATATTGAGCAATGCTGTTGACATGGCTGTGGTGGCGAAGTGTTCTCTATATTGTAGCAGTGTAGCTAGAAATGTTACTATAAATACTAAATCCAAATACCAAAAGTTGATGGCAGTCAGAGGTGCTGTTTTGGCTATCTGTTCAGCAGACCAATCCCAAGCGATGGATTTGGTAAGTAGTTCGGGGAAAAAGCTAACAAATAGAGAAAAGAGTATAAGAATAAGCATAAAGCGTAAAAATATAGCTGTGGCAAAAACGCCCTTTTGTCTACTTGCTACAAAAGATGGCATAAAAGCTTGTGTAAATGCACCCTCTGCGAAGATTCGTCTAAAAAGATTTGGAAGTTTGAATGCTACGAAAAATATATCGGTATAGATAGAAGCCCCAAGTGCTGATGCCATAACAACATCTCGCCCTAAACCTGTAACACGAGAGAAGAGAATACCAAAGCTGTTGGTAAAGATGGATTTTAGTTTCATACAATTCTTTTTTTATGCAATTTTATCTAAATTATGTTTTTTATGCTAGATGAAAAATTGAAAGAGATAATAATAAAAAATATAATCCGTTCTAAATCCAAGACTTCCATATCAAATCTCTGATTTTCTGATAGTCAATACCTTATAAACCTCCATTTCTTCTTGTTTTTTCACATTTGTTTTTGTATCATTATTATTACAAGGGAAACAATGGGAACAAGAGAAGATTTAGCTAAAAAATGGAAAACGCCATACTTCAACCAAAAACTAAAAAGTATAACATTCAACGAAGTAGGGCTAAGAGGTGTCAAAAACACAAGCATAAAGTTTAACTACCCCATCACAGCCATAGCAGGTGCAAATGGTATTGGTAAAACAACCATTTTACAACTCATCGCCTGTCTCTACCACAACAATGACACAAGCCATAAACCCTACCGTTTCTCCAATGCTAAAAATGCCAAGCCTTACTATACTTTTCGTGATTTCTTCATTCACTTTAGAGGTGAAGATAAATCGGAAGGTTCAGCGATAGAGTATGCGTTTAGAGTAGGTAAAAAGAAGAAGTCACACACTTTAAAAAAAGGTCAACAGTGGAATGACTACAACCGACGTCCTGAGAGAACAACAGACTTTTATGGTGTCTCACGAGTTATTCCTGCCAATGAGTTTGCCATGATTAAAAATACTTTTGGTTCCTCTTCTGCCTCGTTTACCACCAAAGCACTCTCTAAACAAAGTACCAGCATGATTAAAAAAGTTTTAGCCAAACCGTTAGAGTCGGTAGAGGTTAACAGCTCTACAAAGGTAGTAAACTTTGACCTAAACAAAATAAACCTAAGTACAGGTCTAAGCTATAGCAACTTTAACATGGGAGCAGGGGAAGAGGTTATTATATCGCTCATTAGTCGCATGAATGAGTTGCCCCAAAACAGCATAGTACTCATAGAAGAGTTAGAGCTTGGTCTTCACCCAAAGGCTCAAAAGCTTTTAATAGAGAATTTGTTTCAGATTGTTTTAGATAAAAAGTTACAGCTCATTTTCACCACCCATTCCCCTTTTCTTTTCGATGCAGTTCCCACGCAAGGTCGCTTGTTATTACGAAAGCCCAGTGACAAGCTAGAGGTTATTTATAGTCCAAGTAGCTCATTGGCTTTTTCAGAGTTGACAGGTGAAACACCCAAAGAGCTAACGGTCTATGTAGAAGACAAGGTAGCCAAACTGATGTTGGAGACACTTTTAAGTTCGTCGATTAGAAAACGAATCTATATTCTCGATGTGGGAAGCAAAGAGAACTTGGTAAGTATGATAGGAAGCCACTATCGCAATGAGTCATTAGGAAAAGCCATTGCCATAGCCGATGGAGACTTGACAGAAAAAGAGTTAAGAGTTTGGTACAAAAGCCATCTACTAAAGAGCTACAAAGGTGAGCTGTTTGATGAGGAAGTTTTTCAGCAAGAAACCCAAAAGCTTTTTGCCAAATTCGTTGGTGATAACGCTCCTGAGAAATATATGTTGGAGAAGCTAAAAGAAAATGAAGCGTATGCTCGGTTTGTGGATGATAGTGATGTGTTTGTGGTGTTTATTGCTGATGAGATTTGTTTGGGTGACCATCATGGGTTGTTTCGAGTTATTGGGGAGGAGATTGGGCTTAGTGAAGAGAGTGTTATGAGGGATGTTGTTCGGGGATTGGTGCAGTTTTATCAAGAGGGTTTTAGAAAAATTAAAAAGTTTATAGAAGGGAGTTTAAAATGATAAATATAAAAATTTTACCTGCGTCAAATGGTGATTGTATTTTAATTACTACTGATAAGTTTAATATTTTGATAGATGGTGGTATGGGAAGAACATATCATCGAATATTACGAGAAAAACTAGAAGCATTAGAACAGATAGATTTAGTGATATTGACACATATTGATGAAGACCATATTTCAGGACTTATTGAGTTGTTTAAAGATGAGGAGATTCGACCTAAAGTTAAAAAAGTTTGGTTTAACTCTTTGGCTAAATTGGGTGAACTATTTGATGGTAAATATGACAAAAGTAAAGAGTATGATACAGATGATGATAGTGGTAAAAATGTAAGCTATAGACAAGGGGAGAGTTTAGAATCATTGTTAAATGGTATTGATTATGAATTAATATATTTAGAAAAACAGACGAAATATAAGTTTGAAGATATTGAATTAACTATTTTGTCCCCTCGTAAAAAAGATTTAAAAAGGCTTCATAAATATTGGTTAGTTGAT
>NZ_JAACKB010000041.1 GCF_010892395.1 Sulfurovum sp. bin170 | reverse complement strand
CACGCGGCGTTGCTGCATCAGAGTTTCCTCCATTGTGCAATATTCCCCACTGCTGCCTCCCGTAGGAGTCTGGACCGTGTCTCAGTTCCAGTGTGGCTGATCATCCTCTCAGACCAGCTACCCGTCATAGTCTTGGTGAGCTCTTACCTCACCAACAAACTGATAGGATATAGTCTTATCTCTTGGCACAATAAAGCGTTTCCCTTTATACACTACATATAAAGGAGTATAAGGTATTAATCATCGTTTCCAATGGCTATCCCTCTCCAAGAGGCAAATTAACTATACATTACTCACCCGTTCGCCACTCGTCAGCATACCGAAGTATCTGTTACCGTTCGACTTGCATGTGTTAAGCACGCCGCCAGCGTTCACTCTGAGCCAGGATCAAACTCTCCATAAAAATGAAATGGTTTGAACCATGTTTAAAGTAGAGACAAGGCATGCCTTGTCTCTACAGTCGTGTTTTTTTAATAAAAAACATGAAAAAAACTCAAATAGACGTTGATTTTTTGTTTACTTATATTTGGTTGTTAAAGATCACTTCGCAAACTCTTTCACTTAAACTCTAAGTGACATCTTTGTTTGTCGAGGCGTATTATAGACAAATTTATCTTTGATGTCAAGTGTTTTTGTAAAAAAAATGAAATAATTTCATTTTTTTTACTTTTTGTAGTTTCTCTTACTATATATATAGCTTTTTGTTAATATCTGCAATAATAGATTCTATATCTTTATCTTCAACATTTATAACAAAATCAGCCAACTTTTTATAAGCTTTTGCTCTCTCTTTGTAAAGTTTTTTTGCTTTTTTGGGTTCAGAAAAGAGTGGTCTCTTTTTTAATTTAGCTTTAGAGTTCTCTGCGGTTGACAATCTATTATAAATCCACTCGTAAGATGCATCTAATAAAACTACTTTTCCAAGCTTTTTGAGATTTTCAACCTTATAGAACCCACCTCCACAAGATATAAATGAATCATCTACAGATTCTTCAATCCAATCAGCACAATCCTGCTCCAAAGAACGAAAATATTTCTCTCCATACTCGTTAAATATCTCTTTAACTTTTTGATTCTCTTTTGACTCTATCAAATCATCTGTATCAATGTTGAAAACACCATACATCTTTGCATAGGCTCTAGCAGTTGTACCCTTTCCAACCCCCATAAAACCTATAAGTATAATATTTTTTTTCATCTTATGCCATATTATATCGTTCGATAATTTTCCTAAGTCTCTTTCTTAGATTCCTCAAAGCATCTTCTGCATTTTCACCCTCTGCAACCAATGAATCAAACTCATCAAATTGAGCTTTTGCAATCCAACCAATTTTTTTATGACGCTTAATTCCTACAAATTTTACCTCTCCAAAATGCTCTTTTGCCATTTTATAAATACGGTCTATTCTAAACTCTAATGTTTTCTCTACTTTTTTATCTTTATCAGACATATTGATTCCTTTTTATTTTTTTTAATTATACATAAAAAATGTTACAAACTTTCAACATTTCCTACAACTCTACCAACAATTTGAATCTCTTCGGGTAACATGGTTTCAGGTGAGTAGGCTTTATTATCGGATATAAGTTCAACCATCCCATCTGCTCTTAATCTAATTCGTTTAATAAAGAGTCCTGCTGTAGTTGTCGCGATATAGATACCGTCTCTGTTAATATTGGTTTGACTTCGATCAATAAACACAATAGAGCCATCTTGAAGAGTGGGTTCCATAGAGTCTCCATCAACATTTATCGCCTCTATTTGAGAACTATCAAAGGGTGCCATATTTTGCATCAGCGTTCTATCTACTGATAATATCTCGTAGTTATCATTAAAAACATCTGCTCCACCACCTGCACTAGCACGGATGTCTGCAAAATATCTAACTTGAAAAAACTTCTCTGTCTCACCAATCAACATATCCACTGCTTGGTCAAAAAAGAGCCAATTGATACTCAATTTTTTAGTTGCACAAAACTGCAAAATCTCTTTAAATGGAATAGAATTCCTCTTTTTCATGGTCGCAAAAGTAGCCTGAGGTATAGCCAAAGCATTAGCCACATCCTTATCAAAAACCTTTGCACCACTCTTATTCTCTGATATAATATCCTTTAATTTTTCGATTACAGACTTTAATTCATACATATTTCATTCCTTTTTTAATTACAATAAAAAATTATATGACAATTTGATATATTTTATACTTAATTTGAGAAAAAACAGTATAATCTGAAATATTTATAAAAATTTTAATCAAGCAATAAAATTTGAACTTTATCCCCAATAACTTTAGATTCATCATCCTCATCTGTAACAAGAAGAGCTGTTGAACCTAACATATTTGTCAAAATCGCACTACTTCCACTCTTTTTACCTTCAAAACCAACAAAATAGTTACCATCTTCAAGTGATACGCTACAAGCTGTAAACTCTGCCTTTTTATGTCTCTTATTAAATGGTTCAATCAGTGTTGCTTCAATCGTTCTAAGACTACAGCTACCTCTTTGTAACTTCTCAATCAATGGAACTAGATAGATCAGTGCTGTTACGCTTGAAGAGTAGGCAAACCCTGGCAGAGCAACTATAAACTTATCGTCTCTCTTAGCAACCATAATATGTTGCCCTGGTTTTACTCTAACCCCTTTGAATAGAACTTCACATCCAAGCTCAACAATAACATCTTTTACAAAATCAAAATCACCAACACTCACGCCACCAGTTGTCACCACAATATCGCTTTGACTCAATGCTAATTCCATATTTTTTAAAATAGTCTCTTTATCATCATAGATACAACCCAACTGCTGTGGCTCTCCACCATACTTCTTGACAATAACTTCTAAAATATAGTTGTTGGAGCTTCTTATCTGTGAATCTGAAGTCTGCTTCTCTCCAAGTTCTAATAACTCACTCCCTGTAGATAAAATCGCCACTTTTGGCTTCTCATAAACTAATGGAGAGACGATATTTAGACTTGCCATCACACCAATATCTGCAAAACCTATCTTTGTACCTTTGGAAATAAGCTTTTGACCCTCACTATAGTTCTCTCCTATCTCTCTCACCGAAAAACCAAAAGGAACCTCTTCATTAATTACTATCTCTTCACCCTCTACCGTCACATTCTCTATGGGAATAAGCGTATCAGCACCATCAGGCATAAGTGAACCTGTAAAAGTTTTGATACATTTTCCTGACTCAACGGACTCTTTCAAATCTGTTCCTGCTGGATTGATACTGGAGATAATAAGTCGTCTTAACTTTAAATCGGCATGTTTAACAGCATAACCATCCATTGCTGATGTTGGAAATGCTGGTGAGTTGTGGTCTGTAACTATATCTTCTGCCAAAATATACCCTAGAGTATCAGTCAGATATAGTTTTTTACTTTTGTATTGTTCTATTTTTATACCGTTTATAATTTTTATTGATTCGTCAAAATGTATAAATGCCATATTGTTTTGTTTTCCTTTTTTGATTTTATATGTTCGATTTTATCGAACCTACGAGAGCAATCCACTACCCTCCATTGGGGTACTTCTGTCTTCTGCGTATATCCTATTTCCATCAATCACATCATATTTCCAAATGGGTGCATTTGCCTTGAAATCTTCGACAAACTCATCTATCAACTCTAGTGCCACTCTTCTCTTTGGTGAAAAAACAGCAGAGAGGTAAGAGGAGGTATGCACAGGTACATCACCAATAGCATGTGCCATTTTCACCTTTGCCCCCTTGCTCTCTGCTTTTTTCACCCAAGAGTTAAACCAAGTTTGCAAAACAGGTTCATATATATCAAAACTCAAAGCTTCAATATTATCCTCTGCACGAATAGTTCCTACAAAAGGGATATAGGCTCCATAATTTGACTCAGACTCTTCATCTAGCCATCTACCAAAAATAGCTTTTACATCCAATGAACCTTGATATAACTCCATCTTAACCACCACAAACAGGAGGCAGAATAGAGACTCTATCTCCAGACTTCAAAATTTTTGTCAAATCATTGGTCATCTCATCATTCACAGCCACAGCACACTTATCTAACCATCCACTAACTGCCTCTATCTCTTGTAACCTATTGGCTACCTCTTGTAGAGAAGTTGCTTCCATCTCTATAGGCTCCACGGAAATAGGACCCAAAAATTCAATTTTTATCATAATAAAATACTCTCTTAGTTTAAAATTGTACAGATTATAAAAGTTGTTTGATATAATGATGCTTAAAAATAACCTATAGGTGAACGACTGTGATATTTGGCTCTATAAGCTACCTAAACCTCTTACCATTTCAACTATTTTTAAAAAAACAGATAAAAGACTCTAGTAGCAAAATGGCATTTAACTATAAAAGAGCCGTTCCAAGCAGAATCAACAGAGCTTTACGCTCAAGAGAGATTAATGCAGGATTTATATCTAGTATCGAATCACCTCGTTATAGATGTACTGACTTGGGTATCATAGCAAATAAAGCAGTCTATAGTGTTTTTGTTATAGAGGGTGAAGATAAAAAAGATAAAGAGTCTGCTTCATCCAATAGATTAGCCTCTATTTTAAATCTAAAAGGAGAGGTAATTATTGGGGATAAAGCACTTAAGTATTATCTTGATGGTGGAGTTGGTATTGACCTAGCTACTGCATGGTATGAGAAGACCTCTTTACCTTTTGTTTTTGGTAGACTCTGCTATAACTGCTATGGTAGTAATATCCAAAAAATATCAAAAAATTTTATGCAAAAACCTGTTAAAATACCACAATATATTCTAAAAAAAGAAGCTAAGAAAAGAGGTATTACATCTAAACAGCTTCTTTGGTATCTTGGGCATATTGAGTATAAGATGGACTATAAGTCTAAGAGATCACTAAAGCTTTTTCTTAGAGAAGTCAAAAATCCTAAAAAATAGGATTCAAGACTTTAAAAATCGTAAGTAACACCAGCACTAACAGCATCCAAATCAGGAGAACCTGACTTAACATGCATCCGTTCATAATCAACAAAAATACCTACACCTTTCTCTTGGTCTCCATGACCATCAAAATCTCTAGAGTATTTCCCATCTTTTGGAGTATCTATTGATAGGTCAACCTCTACACCAACTCCAAGTGCTAAACCTTCAGCATCAACAGTAGGCATTCTCCCACTTACTGTTGTTTTAGCAACACCTACTAAACCATATAGATTTGAACTATTCCCAATAGGTAGCATAGGCTTAACGAAGACTCCTGCATGTTTTACTTTACTACCATCAGAATCCCAATTTGTTCTTGAACCTCTTGCTTCAATACCAATATATTGGTTAAAATCATAACCAACTCTTGCCATTAGACCATAAGTTTTATCTTTATTTTCTGATGTTCCACCCTTTTCACATTTACAATCATTTTCATATCTAACGCCTGTAATACCTAAACCTGCATAAAATCCATTTGTCACAATATCTTTGGATTTTACAATAACAGGAGATGGAGCAACAACAACTGATTTTGGCTTAACAATAACAGGTTCAGACTCAACATAGACTGGCTCCTCTTCTACAAATGCCTCCTCTGCTACAACCTCATCCTCTATCTCATAAGCAGTCACTTTACTGAATTCACCACCTGCATACCCCAAACTTCCTAACATAATCACTGTTATAAATGATAATTTAAAACCCTTCATTTTTTAATCCTTTATTTTAAATTTAAATAAAGTTCTTCTTCTCTAAGAAAAAGAACTCCTAATAGTGATATTAGCAATAGCATAAGAGTTAATCCAGCTCCATTTATAGATGGTATCGTTGATTTATAATCATCACACTCACAATCTTCTACTACTTCAGTCAGATTATCATCTATAGAAGGACGAATAGTTATATTATCATCTACTGTAGAGACTACTCCTACATCATATATCAAATCATTCTCAACATTGCCTATGGTAAACTCTGCCGTTCTTCCACTACTATCAACATCTGAATCTTTGGCATCATTGCTACCCATATTTGCAGATGTAAAAATATAATTTTCTGGTAAATCACTAAATCCTATAGTATAAGAGCCAACAAGAAGATCAGAGAATTGATAGATACCACTTGCATTGGTTGTGGTTCTCTCTACTACACTTCCATTCGCATCAAAAAGTACAACTGTAACACTCTTAACACCCTGCTCTCCACTATCTTGTATGCCATCTTTGTCTATATCATACCAAACAAAATCACCAACAGTAAAATTATTATCTATTGTCGGAGTCGGAGTCGGAGTCGGAGTCGGAGTCGGTGTCGGAGTCGGTGTCGGAGTCGGTGTCGGAGTTGGAGTTGGAGTTGGTGTCGGAGTTGGAGTTGGAGTTGGTGTCGGAGTTGGAACGGGTGCAACTCTAGTCAACGAAACTATCGCTTCATTACTTAAATTAGCACAGCTATCTGATACAGTATAATTTATATCTGTTGGATTCCCTACAAAAGCATTATCTGAGCTAAATAAGATTGAACCACTACTATCAACACTCCAATTTCCTTCGCCAAATACAGTTAGCGTTCTATTATCATCACTCAAATTTGTATCTACTGGATTGCTTCTAATCATAACAGTTGAGGCATCAACAGAACAAATATCACTATCATTGGTTCTATCATTAGCCAAAATATCTATAGTAGTTGCTCCCGCAAATGGTAAATCAGCACTATCATTAACTGCAACTGGAGCAGGATGACATCCACCTGTACTATATACTCCATCATCTTCATTATCATACAACTCCGTAATATCATCTTGACTTAGAGCTATATTATAGATTTTAATCTCATCTAATTTACCAGAAAAATTATCAGGATTAACACAACCATCACATTGACCAAATATAAGCTTTTCACTATTAGATGATTGAGGGTCAGTGCTATATGTATACTCGCTATTAGCTACACCATTTATATAAAATCTCATAGTTTTCAGACTGTTGTCCCTTGTAAAAACAACATGTGTCCACTCATTTGCAGAGAGGTTCTCATCAGAATAGGCTACTACACTGTTATCTATAACAAAATTATGTCTATATGCTAACTGCCCACTCTCAGTCATCTTTATAAAATACTCTGCATTACTTGCATATTTTCTAACTGTACATGAATCTGAACCTAAACCCTTAGTCACTAACGCCTGTTTTTTTATCTCTAAAGGGTTAACCCAAAATGCAATTGTCAGATTTTCAACAAGGTCAAGTTCTGTACTATGCTCAACACTCATCATACCATCTTCTAATAATGTAAGTGCATTTATAATCTTTCCATCACCCAATGAGATATTGGCATCACCACTCAAAGTTCCATTAAGCTCACTACTAGCATGATTCTCTAAAGTTGCAGAACCATCACATTTCTCAAACCTATACTCAGCTTTTAGTGCAAAACTCATAACGGTAGTTGCGATTAAAAGCACCCCCATAGTCAATAATCTTCTAAAATAGCTCATGCTATCCTCCTAATTATAATATAAATGGTTGTAATTTGTGAAACCATTAACATATTATAACACAAATATTTTTAAACATTATTGAAAGAAATTAATTTTATAGAATAATATTTAACATATATCGTTATGCTAGGGAAATTCTAAATTTGAGAAGATGAGATTACAAAGCTTATCGTTGATGAGCAGATAGTTGGTTTTGTCTCATGCGATATATTGATAAAATTTTTAGGCAAACTTTCTAAAAAAAATCGTATATGT
>NZ_JAACKB010000223.1 GCF_010892395.1 Sulfurovum sp. bin170 | reverse complement strand
GCAAATTTGGCAGGGTATATACTGTTCCAAGCCTTTCAAGAGTTTTGGGGATATAGGTTCCATCAGATATTTTATATAGAGCTTTGTACATCATATCCTCACTCTCTTTATATACTTTTTTCTCCAATGAGTGGAGAGTATCCCCACTATCTACAGATACGCTTCTCACCTCTATAGGCAGACCCGAATCAAGTCCAACAGATAGTTTTTGTAGAGTTATCCCCACCTCCTTTTCACCATTATATAGTTCCCAAAAAACAGGAGGCATTCCTCGATATTTACTCATATCTCCATGATGATAGGACAATATACCATTTGGAGTAAGTGTTAATAGAGGCTCCTTTATAATGCCATATCCTCCTACAAGTAAAAGAACATCTAGTTTATAGCCTTTTATAATATCTATGCTCTCTTTTTCATATATGTTTTGTCTCTTTATCAGGTCTATACCGTTACTCTCACAATAGTTCTCAATCCCCATAGTAGTCTCATCTGTAGTTCTACGCGATAAGAGTTTTTGGAAAGCCATGACTAGCATATAGCCCCCTCTACCTCTTTTGAAATTTTTGATAATCTTCTGCTTAAAACTTTTTCGCTCTCTATCATCCACTATAGCCAACTTAATATTGAATGAATCATCTTCTAATATGGGCTTTAGTGTCTCTACTCTAAAGTGAGACAGGTCACCATTTGATACCAATATACCTATGTTCATAACTAATACTCCTTTACAGATTCACTATATCCATAAGACTGTTTTTTACCATTTCTTGATTTCAAAAATGCCCAAAGTCCACTAGATTTTACGATTAACTCATTTATATCTTCCGTATCATTTATAGAAACTCTTTTGAGCCTAAATATATCACTCTCCAAGCTATTGAATCCATAATCTACAGTAATACCACACTTATATCCAGCCCTTTTGGCTATCTCAATATCTCTATCACTATAATCACCATTGGGGTAGGCTATTGTATTTATATCAAAACCATATTTATGCTCTAAAATCTCTTTTGATTTGGCTATCTCTTTTTTAGCATCAGAATCACTACATTTTGGAAGTATTGGATGAAAAAGTGTATGAGACTGCATATTTACATATGGACTCATCTCATCTATCTGTGTTCTGCTTAGTGCTTGTGGATAATCAAACTCTATATCAACTGAAAATCCACTCTCTTTCAAAATCTCTAGTCGTCTTCTCTCTGTTTCGTTCTTTAATTTTGATTTATCTAATGACTCATTATCATACTGAAACCAAAAGTGTCTATTTGTATCTATGATAGAGGCACAGAGAAATATAGTAATAGGAATATTGTATTTTTTTACAATAGGTAAAATCTTATGGTTACCTATATGTCCATCATCAAATGTAACTATTAGGGCATTTTTAGGTATAGTTGAGTAATCTTTTCTATAATGTGCCTCTATATAACTATCTAAATCAATAATATTATATCTATCGGATAGATAGCTAAATGCCTGTTCTGCACTATCTCTATCCATATCATGAAATAGAATAATAGTTACTTTATCTCTTTGAAAGATAAAACTAAAAAGTTTAGCAAAACCCAAAAATCTCAATAACTTAAATATTTGTTTT
>NZ_JAACKB010000222.1 GCF_010892395.1 Sulfurovum sp. bin170 | reverse complement strand
TGAATGCTCTGATTACTATAGTAATAATTTAAATATTCAAAATGTTTTTGCTTATGGAATTAATAGAAATAAAACTTCTAGTAGTAAATCTCAAATTGATAAATATGGGTATATGGGACTATTTGATACAAGTGATTATAGAAAAACTACACTTTTAAAAGACCCTTTAGAAGTTTTAAACAAAAATAATAAGATTATTAAAGAGTTTATTAAGAAATTAAATGAAAATATTTTGATAGATGATTTAAAAATAGAAAAAAACAGTGGAGAAGTAGTTGTTAAGGATAGAGGAGTTTCAATTAGTTTTGAAACATTATCAGAGGGTTATAAAAGTACTATTATATGGATTTGTGATTTAGTTTCGAGATTAATAGAGAATGAAAAAGATAAAATTAAAAAATTAGCAGATTTCAAAGCCATAGTATTAATTGATGAAATTGATTTGTATCTACATCCAAAGTGGAAATATGATTTTGTCTATAATCTTAGAAAAGTTTTTCCAAATATACAGTTTATAATGGTTACACATAGTATAGTAACTATTCTTGGAGCTAGAGATGACGCTGTTTTTTATAAGGTTTATAAAGAGGATGGGGAGACAAAAATAAGTGAACCGATAAGCAGTCTTTCTGACTATACAGCTAATATTTTAAGTACTTCACCACTATTTGGTATGGAGAGTTCAAAAGCAAGAGCATTCAAGGAAGACAACTTATTGAGCAGTGATGATTATCAAGCTCATGAGTTAAACAGATCCATAGATAAGATGCTCTCTTCTCCTGATGATGAGTCCCTAAAAGATGATATTTTACAACAGTTGGAATCTTATAATGAGAGAACATGAGTATCGAAGTGAGCCTGTTCCAACTCATCTGAACTGTGAGAAGATTCAAAAAAAGTTCAATGAAAATATAGAGGCTAAGAGTTACTGTTCAGGCTCAGAATATAATGATAATAAGAAAGTTGTAAAAAATAGTTTAAAGAAAATTTATCACTATAAATGTGCTTTTTGTGAAGCTTCTTTGAGGAACTCTTATGCAGAGATAGAGCATTTTAGACCTAAGAACTCATCCAATTTGAGTAGATGTGACTCTTTTAAATCCTATTATTGGTTGGCTTTTGCTTGGGATAATCTCTTGCCCTCTTGTAAAATATGCAATATATCCAAATCAAACTGCTTTGATATAGATGGAATTAGAGTTGATTATGATAAAAATATGGACTCTTTACAGTCACTTCATAGAAGTTTAGAACAGTATAACTCTAAAGAGAAACCAAAACTGTTACATCCTGAAATGGATAAGTTTGTAAGAGATATACACTTTGATAAAAAAGGTAACATAGTTACTGATAATGAAAGAGTGAAATACAGTATCAAAGTTTGCAATCTGAATCGACAACAGTTAAGTGAATTAAGAGAAGAGATTATAACAGACCATAGTAATAGAGTTAAAGAGAAGTTTGAAACAATAATTCAGATGAAACCTAAACTTAGTGTAGAGAATATGGTTAAGTTAATGGGATTAGCATTTAGAGAAATTTATGATAAATCTAAAATAGATAGGCAGTTTTCAGCAGTTAGTTTAGATATTTATAGCGATTTTCAAATTTTTCTCAACCAAATAGATGTTTTAACTGATAAAGATAAACAGATAATTATGCTCCTTTGGGGAATGTATCAAAATAATATAGGGAGAATGAAATCTTGAACAATCACGCAACCATGACCGTATCATCTCTAAACATCAAAATAAAATCCCTACTAGAGACAACATTCATGCACATCCTAGTAGAGGGTGAAATATCATCAGTAACCTATCACAACTCTGGACATGTCTACTTCTCCATCAAAGATGCAAAATCAAGTATCAAGTGTGTAATGTTTCGCTCAAATGCAAATCGTATGAAATTTAGGTTAGAGCGTGGACAGCATGTGATAGTAAATGGCTCTATATCTGTCTATACACCTCGTGGTGAGTATCAGCTTATGACTGTTTCTGTTGAACCTTTTGGGCGAGGGGCTTTGGAGTTGGCTTATGAACAGCTCAAAGAGAAGTTGGAACAGAAGGGTTATTTTGACCCTAATAGAAAAAAGCCACAACCTAAATATATCAAAAAACTTGCATTGGTAACGGCTAGTGGGAGTGCTGGTCTGCAAGATATGCTGAAAATTATAGATAAACGGTGGCGACTTGTTGAGGTGACTGTGATTGATACTCTGGTTCAAGGTGATAAATCGGCTTCACAGATTGCAGAGGCTTTGGCTTATGCTGATACTCTTGGGGTGGATGCTATTGTTGTGGGGCGTGGTGGTGGAAGTCGTGAGGATTTATGGGCTTTTAATGAGGAGATTGTGGCTGATGCTATTTTTAATCTAGACACATTTGTGGTCTCTGCTGTTGGGCATGAGGTGGATGTTTTAATTAGTGATTTTGTGGCTGATTTGAGGGCTCCTACTCCTTCGGCTTCCATCGAAATGATTTTGTCTGATCAGAATGAGGTGCTTTATACGCTCTCTGAGATGCAGGAGAGATATGTTAGAACTATTAATCAGATTGTCTCAACCAAAGAGATAGCCCTGAAATCACTTTCACAAGAGTTGCAGAGACAATCGGTCTCTAGAAAAATAACTTTGGTGGAGAGAGAGTTTGAAAATCTGCAAGATGAGTTTGGACGAATAATAGAGTATAAAATTTCACAATATGAGTCTAAACTAGCTCTTTTGGCTCAACAACTAAAACTCAATGACCCAAAACTAAAACAGAAAGATGGATGGGCAGAGGTTATTTTAAATGGTAAACGAGTGAAACTATCGACTATAGAGAAGGGTGATAGATTTATACTTGTAGATATAGATAGCAGAGTTGAGGTCGAAGCTTTATAATATATTCTAACTTATTCTATTTTTTATATAAGTAAGTGGTACAATTCGCCTATGAAAAATTTATACAATACAAAGAAAACGAAAAAATTAGATGATTTAGAGTTGAGAGTCTATACATCAAGGCTTTTGGGCAGTGATGATAGTTTGGTTTTGCATGGTGGAGGTAACACCTCTGTAAAGATAGGGGGTACTCTATATGTCAAAGGTAGTGGTTGGGATTTGGCTACTATAGAAAAAGAGGGATTCTCTCCTACTAAGACTATAGACCTCATAATGCTCTTAGAGCATGAACGACTGAGCGATAGTGATATGGTCAAGTATCAAAAAGAGGCTCTGATAGATAAGTCTGCTCCCAATCCCTCTGTAGAGGCGATACTCCATGCTCTGATTCCCTATAAATTTGTTGACCATACACATGCTGATGCTATGGTGACTATATCTAATACAAATAGAGGAGAGGAGTTAATCGAAGAGATCTATGAAGGCTATTTGATTATTCCTTATGTTATGCCTGGATTTTTGTTGGCAAAGATAGTCTACAATATGACTGATGGGATAGAGTGGGAGAATATAAAAGGGATTATCTTGCACAATCATGGTATCTTTACTTTTGCAAATGATGCCAAAGAGAGTTATGATAATATGATAGATGCAGTGAATCTAGCAGAGAGATATATTAGAAAAGCAAAAAAGCAAAAAACTCATGACCTCAATAAGATTCAAGAACTTATCTCAGAAGCAAAAGGGTATGAGGTGACGCTAAAAGTCAACCAATCAAAGATTGCCAAACAGTTTGCTACCAAAGAGGATATGACACTCTCTCAGCAGGGTGTTTTAACTCCTGAACATATTATCAGAACCAAGAGAGTACCTATTATTTTTGAAGATGATTACGAAAAAGAGTTAAATAACTATATTAAAGCCTATCATGACTATTTTGAACGGCACTATATTGATAGTGAGATTATGCTAAATCCAGCTCCGAATTGGGCAGTGCTACGAGATTTTGGAACGATAAGTTTTGGCAAAGATGAAAAAGAAGCTTCTATTATAGAGGATATAAACAACCACACGATGAAAGCTATGATAAACGCCAAAAAACTAGGTGGATACAAAAGCATCAACGAAGAGCAGAGTTTCTACATGGAGTACTGGGAACTAGAACAGATGAAACTAAAGTAGGTTCGATGAAATCGAACAAAAAAAACAGGAAAAAATTATGAGCTACTTAATGACCATAGACGCAGGAACAGGAAGTGTACGAGCAGTTATATTTGATGAGCTTGGCAACCAAAGAGGAGTAGGGCAAGAGGAGTGGGAACATTCTCATGAAGAGGATGTAGATAACTCTATGAACTTTGACTTTAGAACCAATTGGGGTTTGGTCTGTAGGTGTATCAAAAGAGCTGTGGCAGGTGCAGATATAGAGACTACAGATATAAAAGCCATCACGGCTTCTAGCATGAGAGAGGGTATTGTTCTCTATGACAAGTTCGGACACGAGCTTTGGGGTGTGGCAAATGTAGATGCGAGAGCGTTCAAAGAGGTTAGAGAACTAAAAGAGAATTTTGTAGGGATAGAGGAGCAGTTCTATCAAGAGTCTGGACAGACCTTTGCTCTTGGAGCATTGCCGAGGCTTCTTTGGATAAAAAATAATCGACCTGAAATCTATGAAAAAATTGATAAAATCTCAATGATTAGTGATTGGATATTGGCAAAACTATCGGGTGTTATTGCAACAGAGCCATCAAATGCTGGAACTACAGGTATATTTTCTCTAAAAAATAGAGATTGGGCTTCTCATCAAGCCCAAAAAGTAGGACTAAAGAGTGATATTTTTCCAAAAGTATATGAGCCGTCAGAGCCGATTGGTGAGGTGACGGTACAGGCTAGTATGCATAGTGGTTTGGAACAAGGCACACTAGTTGTTATGGGTGGTGGCGATGTTCAGCTAGGTTCAGCAGGTCTTGGCGTTGTAAACAGAGGTGAAATGGCTATCTTGGGTGGTAGCTTTTGGCAACAGGTAGTCAATATCGACTCATCTGTAACTCCTCCGTTGGATATGGGAATCCGTCTCAATCCACATGTGATAGCAGGTCTCTCACAAGCAGAGGGGATAACCTTCTTCTCTGGACTTGTTATGAGATGGTTTAGGGATGCTTTTTGCGATATGGAGAAGATAGAGGCAAAAAAAAGAGGGAAGGATGTATATGCTATACTTGAAGAGAAAGCAAAAAAGATACCTCTAGGTTCTCATGGGATTATGCCTATATTTAGTGATGTGATGAAGTATGGAAAGTGGTATCATGCCAGTCCATCATTTATCAATCTAAGCATTGACCCAAATATCTGCAATAGAGCATCTATGTTTAGGAGTTTGGAAGAGAATGCTTGTATAGTATCGGCTATAAATTTGGAGAATATATCTAAGTTTTCAGGGGTATATAGTGACACTATTACTTTTGCAGGAGGAGCTAGTAAGGGAGCTTTGTGGTCACAAATATTAGCTGATGTGACAGGTAAATCTGTGAAAATTCCAGTGGTGAAAGAGGCGACAGCACTTGGTGGGGCGATGTTGGCAGGAGTTGCAACTGGACTCTATGGTTCTGTGGCAGAGGCTTCTAAAGAGATAGTTAAATGGGAAAAAGAGATTGAACCTGATATGCAAAATCATCAAAAATATGCTGAGATAAAAGAGAAGTGGCAGAAGATATACCAAGCTCAACTCTCTCTTGTCGATAGAGGATTAACAACATCAATGTGGAAAGCACCAGGGGTATAATATTTCAATTTAAAAACAGTAGAGACAAGGGATTCCCTTGTCTAAATTTTTAATTAAAAAACTATCCTAAATTCAATAGTCTTATGCTGATATAAAAAAGGAGTTGAAACCTTTTTCAAGAGTAGATTAGTTTGTATCCCAATTTATAGCTATTTGAGATACTATCTTTTGGTAATTTTTTTCTGAGATTGTAGAGTAGATTTTTGAGTCGACTTGTATAATTTATCTCATCAGAGTTATGATTCCACATCTCCTCCTCCCAAATTTCACTAGCAATAGACTCTTCTGTGATAATATTATCTTTTACTCTTAACAATATGTTCAATAGCTTAAGCTCATTTTTGGTTAGCTTAATCTCACAATGAAGAGAATCATAAAATATCTGCTGATTAGTACAAAAGTGGTAACCATCCTTTAGTTTGGTTATATCTGTAGATAAAAACTCTAAATCTTTTTCAACATTAGAGAGTACATCTTCAACCTGACTCCGATTAAATGGTCTCTCAATACATCCTGATAGATGTAGAGGCAGTACTTTTTTCAATCTATCATTATCTAGGCTATCGGCAAGTATAACAATAACTGTTCGAGTATCATTTTCTCTAATTTTTTTACTAATATTAAATGCACTATACTCTAACTCATTTAAGCCACAATTTAAAAAAATAGCAGAAAATGAGTTTTTATGATAAGAAGATAGAGCCTCACGGTTACTACAAACCAATTCTATCTTATTGAAATAGTTTTCAAAATATTCTCTCTCTTTAGAATCTCCTACCAACAATAGTGATGAAATTTTTAAATTATTCATTTTAACTCCTCATTTTTTAGTTAAAAATCAATATCTAATA
>NZ_JAACKB010000040.1 GCF_010892395.1 Sulfurovum sp. bin170 | reverse complement strand
ATCATAAATCTATTATAATAGTGATAATATTCTAAAACTTAATCAAATATAAAGGATAAAAATTAAAATGGATGCAAACAAACAAAAAGCCCTAGATATGGCGATGAAGCAGATTGATAAAAATTTTGGAAAAGGTACAATAATACGACTGGGTGATAAGGATATAGAGCCTTTGGAGTCGATTAGTACAGGTTCACTGGGGCTTGATATGGCTCTGGGGATTGGTGGTGTTCCTGTTGGTAGAGTTATAGAGATTTATGGTCCAGAGAGTTCTGGTAAGACCACTTTGGCACTGCATATTATCGCTTCTGCTCAAGCAGATGATAAAGTTTGTGCTTTTATAGATGCTGAACATGCCCTTGATGTGCTTTATGCAAAAAATTTGGGAGTTGATGTTGAGAATCTATTGGTCTCTCAGCCCGATTTTGGAGAACAAGCACTTGATGTGTTGGAGACCTTGGCTCGTTCTGGTGCAGTGGATGTGATTGTGGTCGATTCAGTGGCTGCATTGACTCCAAAAGCAGAGATAGAGGGTGAGATGGGAGACCAGCAGGTGGGTCTTCAGGCGAGGCTTATGAGTAAAGCGTTGCGAAAACTTACTGCTGTTTTGCATAAGACTAATACTACTGTAATTTTTATTAATCAACTTCGTATGAAGATTGGGATGATGGGTTATGGCTCTCCAGAAGTAACAACAGGAGGAAATGCCCTTAAGTTCTATGCATCAGTTAGAATAGACATCAGAAGAATAGCAACACTTAAACAGGGAGAGTCTCAAATAGGTAACCGTGTAAGAGCAAAAGTCATTAAAAATAAAGTTGCTCCACCATTTCGACAGGCTGAGTTTGACATTATGTTTGGTGAGGGAATCTCTAGGGAGGGAGAGCTGGTCGAGTATGGTGTTAAGCTTGATATTATTGATAAATCAGGTGCTTGGTTCTCTTATGGTGAGGAAAAATTGGGACAAGGAAAAGAGAATGTCAAAGCCAAATTTAAAGAGGATACCAAGCTTAGAGATGAAATTGAGGCTAAAATCAAAGAGGCTTTGGGGATTACTAGTATATTAACAATGGATAGTAAAGCAATTAAAGATAGCGAGTAGGGGTAGAGCCAAGTCTCTACCCTTCAAACATCAATTACTTTTTATAACTTTATGAATTAAAAAGAAATATTAAAGAACATTGGTTATAATAGATAAAAAAGGGTATATTATGACTATTCATCTACTTGTAGGAATTATCTCTTCGGTTCTGCTTCTAACCTCGTTTGCTATTACCAAAAGAAATAGAGAAGAGGCTTATGCTCTAAGAGCCTCACGAAAAGAGGAGGCTCATATCGAAGAGGAGCTAATGATTCACACTGCCTTGGAACAGGCAGGAGCGTTGCCAAAACATCATGGTCAGCATCATGGAGATTCGCACAACAAAGCTAAATCTCACTCTATTAATATCCGTCTACTATTTAACTCTATAGGATACGCTGTAATCGCCATTGAGCTTTTATAT
>NZ_JAACKB010000221.1 GCF_010892395.1 Sulfurovum sp. bin170 | reverse complement strand
GAAATATGTTATATTAATTAATAAATAACTAACAACGAGGAAGAGAATGATGAGAAAAAACAGTACAAGAGAGTTGATTTTTTTCGTAGGAATTGCTCTACTACTCACCGCATGTGGAGAAAGTTCTTCTTGTCCAGAAACAAGTGAATCGACACCATCAACAACTACAACAGCGACAAGAACCCAAATAGGCACTGTTGTCGATGCACCCATCTCCAATATCACTTATACTTGTGGTAGTACCATCGCTAAAACTGATGCTCAAGGAAGATTTGCGTGTTCAAAGTTTCCTGTAACCTTCAGTGTTCTAGGCATAGAGGTAGGCTCCATTGATGCGATGACAGCAGACGCTGTTATCTATCCCCAAGATTTGGTTGGGGTAAGTCGTGATGACTTTAACAATGACGATGTTTTAAAAATTGCCATCTTCTTGCAGAGCTTGGATGATGATGGGGATATGAGTACGACAATTAATATTCCTGATACACTGGTTTTGGAAGGTAATCAAAAACTTGATGATTTGAGTCTGGAAGAGATGCAAAAACTTCTCATCGACAACGAAATAGACCCCATCAGTGAAGCCTCTGCTAAAGAGCATCTTCGTGAACACTCTTCCGTTCCAGGAGCTACTGGTGAAGCTACAGAAGAAGAGGTGAGTGGAGCTGAAGAGGTGATAGAGAAGATTGAAAAACCTATACTCTTAACCACTTTATCCTCTGCTACTAGCAAGGATAACATCACCATCGAAATCCAAGGTCTAGTCAATGGAAAAATCTTTGTAAATGGTGTTGCTCACGGTGTAATAGACGATAATGGTAAAGCAGAACTGACTTTAACTCTAAGTGATGATGATGGAGAGAATTCGTTTAGTATCACACTCAAAAATACTAATGGGGAGGAGAGTGAAGCACTACTAATTGATATCCTAAAAGATACTGTTGCACCTGATATGCCTTCTCTTGAGGTCTCTCTACCAATAGAGACGGAAAACAATCAATATACCCTCTCTATATATGGTGAAAATCAAACTACAGTCTATATCAATGGATCCAACATGAATAGAGTAATTAGTGATGAAAAAGCCACCGTTGTTGTTGGACTTATTGTAGGTGATAACCAATTTGACATCACACTCAAAGATGAAGCCAAAAATACAAGTGAAGCTTCAATCGTGCATATCACAAGAAAAGCTCCACCTCAAATGGGTGATGCAGAAGCAGTTGATCTGGCTACATCAGATTTGAATTTAGGTGACACCTCTTCTGTCTCATCCAATATGTCACTACCAACCACAGGGCTACATGGTACCACCATCTCTTATAGCTCTAGCAACACAGCCGTCCTATCCAACACAGGAGTAGTAACATCACCAGAGAGTGGTAGCGTCACCGTAACACTCACTGCTACCATCAGCAAGGGTTCTAGTAGCATGACCAAGAGTTTTTCGGTCACGATAGTGGAAGAGCTTCCAACATTTTAAAAGGAGATGAAGATGAAAAGTAATATTTTTAAAACCATACTCTCCATGCTTATTGTCATAAGTATGGTGGGGTGCAATAGTAATAAAAGTGATACAAAAACCACCTATAATGTTCCAGTTCAAGATGAACTTCCTGCCGTAGTCTCAGTGGAAGCTTTGGATAAAAAATCCCATGATTTATCGTATCAAAAAGAGAGCAATCCTGACTTGGATGCGATAAAGAGTCAAGATAATCTCTTGCAATTTATGTACTATACCGCCAACACCAAAACAGCTGAGGAAAAATCAAGATGGTATATCAGCCAAATCAATGGATTTTACCAAGGAATGGTGCTATCTCTAGGTCCCGTTGAAACCATCAATGGTGTAGTCAAAGCAGGTTGGAAAGAGGTCGGACAAAATGTTGCCACCATTAGTATCACTGATGAACAAATCACAGTAGGAAACATCGCTAATAATCCAAGCTTCAACTACAAAGATTGGGGTCTAGGAGTCGACCGATATGACCCCAAAATACAAGAGGACATCGAACTCATACGAAACACCACCGTCGATGTCAAATGGTGGTTTTTTAAAGCCAGTAACAACTCATGGTACATCATAAACTCAACAGGAAGTAGTATCTATAAATTTGGTACGGCTTCTGGTCAATATAATTGGCAAAAGATAGATACCACAGGAGAGACTCTTGAGTTTTTCATCGATGGTGATACCAAAAAGTTTAAAGTGCTTCCTGAAAATATAGCTCCAATCTTGTCAGCCTCCACCGCAACAGTAGAAGAGAATGCAACAGTAGCCACCAAAATAGGAACCCTAACCATTAGCAGTATCGGAAACAGTGCCATCACAGGAATTGCACTGAGTGGAACAGGAGAGTCAAACTTTGAAGTGAGCAATGATGGAAATATTACTGTAAAAAGTGGAGCCAGTTTAAATTATGAGACCACAACGACTTACAGTTTAACAGCCGTAGCAACCAATGGAGCAGGAGATAGCAATAGTGTAGCTGTTACCATTACCGTAACCAATGTGGTTGATATGGTTCCAGTCCTAGCAACCCCTACGGGAAGTAGTATTTCAGAAAATGTAGCTATAGGGACAAATGTAGTCACCGTTCAGACCAATGGAGTCAATAGTGATGAGAATCTAACCGATAGCTTTACCATTGTAAGTGGAAATACAAACAGTGACTTCGCTATCTCTAATTCAGGTGTTATTACAACGGCAAAGGTTCTTGATCATAATACTACAGCAAGTTATACATTGGTTGTAAAAGCGACGAATAGTGCAGGAGATAGTACTACAGTTAATGTTGCTATTACAGTACCAAATACTCCAAATGATAGTGATAATGACCATATTCCTGATGCTATAGAAATCTTATTGGATATGAATTCAACCAATAGTGATGAAGATGGAGATGGTGTTTTAGATGGACTTCAGCTTACTGGAACTCACGGAGATACTTTTTTTGATAAACAGTGGCATATTAGAAGTTTGGGTACACTAGTTAATGGTAGTGGTGTATCAACTATCGTAGGGAATGATTTAGATCTATTAGATATTTACCATAGATATATGGGTTATAATGGAGGAAATCCTATTATCGTACAGATTGTAGATGATGGTGTCGATGCTGACCATGAGGATTTGGTTGATAACATGGATTTAAGTCGTTCATATACACATAATGGTTCAAGTAATACAGTTGGTGACCCATCACCATTGACCCTAGATGATACACATGGAACCATGGTCGCAGGTATTATGAGTGCTAGAGCATTTAACGGTAAAGGTGTTAGAGGTATTGCTCCTTTTGCTAAAATAGCAGGTAGTAATTGGATTGGAGGAGAACAGTGGAGTTCAGGGCTAGATAAAGTTTGGCTCTCTGGTAATGGAGCTAATGAAATAGCAGTGAGTAACAATAGTTGGGGAACCTATATTACTAATAACACATTCTATGAGTCCATATTAGAACAGGGAACTAGTACCTTACGAGATGGAAAAGGTAGAGTTTATGTTATTGCAGCAGGAAATGATAGAGAAAACTATGGTAACTCAAATATAAGTTATATCTCAAATAATAGATATGCTGTTGCTGTTGGAGCGTTGAAAAATGATAACACTCATGCATCATACTCTAGCCCTGGGGGAAATGTGATTATCTCTGGATACAGTGGAGACTACTATCAAAATAGCCCAACTATTGCCACAACAACCGTTGAGGGGCAATCTGTTAACACAGGAGATATAAATGAGAAGACAACTTGGAGTGAAGATACTAACCAAAACTATACATTTGCCATGAATGGTACAAGTGCTGCATCACCAACTGTCTCAGGAGCTATTGCTCTAGTGCTAGAGGCTTGTCCTAACTTAACATGGAGAGATGTAAAATATCTTCTTGCAAAACATGGTAAGAGAATTGATAGTACTAATAGTAGTTGGGTAGAGAATAGTACTGGTCTATGGCACAGTAGTGACTATGGATATGGATTGGTAAATCCTAAAGGTATGATTGAAAATTGTGAGGGTAATTATACAAATCTTGGAACTATAAGAACTTCAGAAGTTACAGAAACAATCAATCATGATT
>NZ_JAACKB010000220.1 GCF_010892395.1 Sulfurovum sp. bin170 | reverse complement strand
GAGATATAATCCAAAACAGCGTTCAAACTATCTCTAAATTTTGGTTCATAGCTAATTTTCAAAAAAAACTCCTAATAGCTCTTTATCTCTTTCCACATCTCATCATGAGATACAGTTTTGGTTTTCCCAGACTCAATATCTTCTAAACATTGTTGAAAATGAGCCTTATCTTTTTGAAATTCTTTTGAATTCAAATAAGAGTACGACTCTTTTTTTTCTAAAAATTTAGCGATAACTTGTTTTAGTTCTGTTTGAATATCTATACCATATTTTAGTATATCACTATATATGTCATTCTCTATTTGTATTGTTTGCATGGTCTACCTTTCAAAATTATTATTAAAGTATAGCAAAAAGTTATTACTCAAAACTTACTTACGACCTCTAAAAAGTTTAGCCAACTTCACAAACGGCTCCTCATCAGTATATATCTTAGTATATCGAATTCCATTTTTCTTAAAATGAGCATAAAGTTTTTTATCATTCTCCCCAAGAGCTTTCATATAACCTTTCAACTCCTCTTTCCCGATATTTCCCTCAAAGCTACCACTAGTCTCCATATCCAAAACTCGCAGATAACCAAGCTCTTGTGGCTTCTCCTCAAATCTATCTCTTACTATTAGTGCAACAATATCATGTTTTTTACTCAAAAGCCCAAAATTAATATCTCCTACAAAATCAGAGATAACAAAGAGCAGTGATTTTCTTTTTATCCGTTTGAATAGAGTGTCTGCAAACTCCTTATAGTCGCTCTTTTTCCCCAAAACATCAAACTCATCCATCCTACTCACGGCATCATGGACAGCAAAAAACTTCTTGTTTGGTTTTGTCATAGAGTAGAGTTTGTCTGCAAAGATGATATTGGAAAAGAGGTCAGAGTTTTTGACAGCAGAGAAACCAATAGTGGCTACTAATTCACTCATCACATCACTTTTTTGCTTAACAGTACCAAAATAGGTAGAACCACCCATCATCACAGCAGTCACAACATTTAGCTCTCGCTCTTCTGTATAGATTTTAACATATGGTCTACCCAATTTTGCCGTGGTCTTCCAATCAATCTTACGAACATCATCACCATAGACATACTCTCGAAGCTCGGTAAACTCAAAACCCTCTCCTTGAAAGAGAGAGATATTATTACCCAGCATATCCCCAAAAACCTGCTTTTTAGTTTTGAGTAGGACTCTTTTGATTTTTTGATTCATTACGGAATATCAACAGCTCTCAAAATTTTATCAACAATAGAATCCGCAGTAATCCCATCAGCCTCTGCCTCATAGCTCAAAACAATACGGTGTCGCAGAATCTCTTTGGCAATATACGCCACCTCAATTGGAGATACAAAATCTCTTCCTTTGAGATAAGCAACAGCACGAGAGGCTTTGTACATATCAATACTTGCTCTTGGAGATGCACCAAACTCTATATATGGAGCTATCTTCTCTAGTCCATACTCCTCTGGATTTCTAGTTGCAAAGACAAGCTCAACGATATACTTCTCCACCTCTTCATCAATATGAATATCCATAGCCTCTTGGCGAATAGTCTCCAAATCCTTAATGGAAGCAACCTGTTCTATCTTACCAAAGCCATCATTAGCCACTCTTCGAGCTATCTCTAACTCCTCCTCTTTGGTGTTATAGCCCACAATGATTTTCATCAAAAATCTATCTAACTGTGCCTCAGGCAGTTCATACGCCCCCTCTTGCTCCACAGGATTTTGTGTCGCCATAACCAAAAATGGTAAGCTAATCTTGAATGTCTCATCACCAATAGTCACCTGTCTCTCCTGCATCACTTCAAGTAGTGCAGATTGAACTTTGGCAGGAGCTCTATTTATCTCATCAGCTAAAAGGAGATTGGTAAAAACTGGCCCTCGTTTTATCTTAAAACTATTGTTGGATGGGTCATATATCTCCGTACCTATAATATCACTAGGAAGAAGGTCTGGTGTGAACTGTACTCTTTTAAAGTCTAGTCCAAGTGAACCTGCTAATGCATTAACTGCTGTTGTCTTTGCCAACCCTGGAACACCCTCTAGTAGGATATGTCCTCTAGTCAACAGTCCTATTAAAAGTCCATCAATCAACTTCTCTTGACCAACAATAACTTTGGCTATCTCATCTCTAATATTTTTTACAATTAGGTTCAATTAAAACTCCTACAAAATAATAGTTGTTATTTTACTTATTTGAAATTAATAGATGATTAATCTATTTTAAATAGTTATTGATAAATATTTCAGTATACTTATTTTCGTTAGTAAAAAGGGGCATTATGATTAAAATTGAAGATACACCACTATTTATAAACTTAGATAAAAAATTTCATAAAGAGCTTTATGAGAGTATCTATATTAAAAATTTTTCCAAAAATAGTATAGTATTCTATGAGGGTGATTCTAGTGAATATCTTCATATCTTACTTAATGGAGAAGTCAGGCTATACAAGACTTCTCCCAAAGATACAATGGTACAGATTAATAGACTAACTGCACCTGCAACAATTGGTGAATATGCTTGTCTTAAACAGATACCGTTTCCTATCACTTGTGAAATTATCTCTACAAACGGAACCATAGGACTACTGCACTACAAAAATGTCATGAACTACATGCAAGATTCACACTTCTCTATGGCACTACTAAAATCCATGACCGACAAAGTAATAATGCTCTACTCTTTGGTTCATAAGGAGACCATACTCTCATCAGAAGCCAAGGTTGCTGACCTGATTCTAAATGAGATAGAGATATTTGAGAAAGTAAAAAATAATGAGATTGCTTCTATCCTAAATATAACTCCTGAAACCCTATCTCGAATTTTAGGTAGAATGAAAAAAGAGAATATCATTATAATAAAAAATCATACTATAAAGATACTAAATATAGAGGCTCTTCATATTATCCTTGAAAAAAATACTATCAAAGCCTGTAGTGATTGTCTTAAAAAGAAAAAAACAAAAAAAGCTACTTGGTCTCCCCTGCAAATGGAAGTAACGCACTAGCCCAAGTAAGCCCACCTCCAAAAGTATCCAAAAGCATTAGTTCACCTTTTTTAAGTCGTCCTGATTCATATATGTCATTGATTGCCATAGGGATAGAGGCGGCCGAGGTATTTCCATACTTACCGACCGTCACAACAACCTGCTCTTTACTCATCTTCAAAGCATCACCAACAGCTTTGATAATTCTATAGTTAGCTTGATGTGGAATAAAATGTGGAATATCTTTCGAATCAATACTGTTTTTGGCTAGAATATCTTTGACATCTTTGGTTAGTGTCTTAACAGCCAATTTAAAAGTCTCATTACCCTTCATCTGCACAAAATTAAGCCCCTCATCTATCACTCTTTGAGAGACAGGATTAATAGTCCCAGGAGCAGGAGTGACAAGAAAATCAGCATAAGAGCCATCAGCAGAGGCATGAATATCAATCATCGCTTCGCTCTTATCCTCGGTAACAGAGATGACCGCAGCCCCTGCACCATCACCAAAGAGGATACAGGTGCTTCTATCCGTATAGTCCACGATAGAGCTAAACTTCTCTGCACCCACAATCAACACATGTTTTTTCATACCAGACTCTATAAACGCTTTTGCCACACTCAAAGCATAGACAAAACCACTACACGCGGCACTTATGTCAAAAGCTTGAACATTTTTAATACCAAGTTTATCAGAGATAATACAGGCAGTGGAGGGCATGTTGAAGTAGTCAGGGGTAACAGTCGCACAGACAACCAAATCAATATCAGACTTTTCTAAACCAGCTCTATCTATAGCAATATCTGAAGCGATTGTAGCCATATCACTCGTCACCTCACCATCACCTGCAATTCGTCTCTCGCTAATACCTGTTCGTTTTAAAATCCACTCATCACTGGTATCCACCATCTTCTCTAAATCTTTATTACTCAATACCTTAGAAGGAGCATAAGCCCCTATGGAGTGAAATTTTGCGTACATTTTTTACCTTATGCGTTGTTTTTGGTTAGTAAATTCTCAATTGCAGAGTTGACACCAGAGTCATTATAAGCTATCGCTTGGAAGATAGCATTTTTAATCGCTTTGGCGTTACTTTTTCCGTGTGATATAATAGCACAACCATTCACTCCAAGTAAAGGGGCTCCACCATATTCTGCGTAATCTATCTTCTTTTTGAGTTGGGTAAACACTTTTTTCTTCATTAACAATGCACCAATCTTTGCAGGGATTGATTTTCGTATATTTATCTTCATGAGTTCAAGAATAGTTGAAGCCACTCCCTCACTCGCTTTTAGAGTAATATTGCCCGTATATCCATCGCAAACCACCACATCAACAGTACCATTAAATATATCTGACCCCTCAACATTACCTTTGAATCCAGGAATAGCTTTCATGAGTTTAAATGCCTCTTTTGTCAAAGCATTACCTTTGCTATCCTCTTCACCGTTGGCAAGAAGTCCAACAGATGGTGTTCGCAGACCCAATAACTTCTGTGCATAAACCTCACCCATAATAGCAAACTCATATAGATTTTTAGGTGTGCAGTCAGTTACAGCACCAACATCCAAAAGTAGTGTATTTGAAATCTTTGACATGCTTGGCATAATTGTCGCCAATGCAGGTTTGGAGATATGTGGAAGCCTACCCATACGAAGCGTCGCCAATGTCATAGTTGCCCCACTATGTCCAGCGGATACCACAGCATCTGCCTCTTTGTTGCGAACCATCTCAACAGCTACATAGATAGATGAATCTTTTCGCTTAAGAGCCTGTGTCGCTTTATCACTCATAGCAATCACATCAGAAGATTCAACGATTTCAACTTGCTCTAGATAATATTGTGGAAGGTGCTGTAGTATCTGTTCTTTGTCACCTACAAGTATAGGCAAAAAATCTTTCTCATCAAGTGCTTGAACCACACCCTCTATAATAGGTTCAGGACCAAAGTCCCCACCCATTGCGTCTATCGCAATTCTAATCATAGAACTGCTCTACTACGCTTTTTTTGTGTTATATTCACCAGTTGTCATGTTCATATGGTGAGGCATTCTCCATGTACCATCCTCATCTTTTACAGGTCTTGGTAATGTCAATTTGTAGTGTGTTCTTCCTTTTGCCGCTCTTGTTTTACTGTGTCGTCTCTTTGGTACTGCCATTTTTTATCCTTTTGTTTTGTTATTTTATTCTTCTTGAAAATGAACAAAGTTCCTTTCCAATTCATCTCACTAAAGCTGTTGCTTTGCAACGAAAATTTGTTTGGAACCGATGGCTTTAGCCCAATGCCAATGAATTAAGCTTTTTTTGAACCAAATAGTTCGGGTGTAAACACGCCGATTCCGAAAATGCAAATTGCATAT
>NZ_JAACKB010000219.1 GCF_010892395.1 Sulfurovum sp. bin170 | reverse complement strand
TATCATAACTTTTTTACCTTTTTTCTGAAACAGCATAATAGCAACAGAAGGATATTTGTTCTTAGCTTCATCTATAAGCTCTTTTATATCTCCTGTTTCCACCTCATCAACGATTACAGTTACACCATTAATCTCACTAGCCGTCAACTCTTTTTTGGTAGAGTTAAGAGCCGTTTGAAGCTCAACTTTAAGAGTTTTAATCTGCTCTTTAAGTTTGGTTATCCCTGCTATTGGATTTTGATTTTTCAGTTCAGTTTTAATCTCCACAAGAGAGTTTCTAAGAGTGTTAACCTCTGTAATGGCAGAATTTCCACAGATAGCTTCAATCCGTCTAACCCCTGCTGAAACTCCTGACTCTTTGGTAATCATAAAAAGTCCAATCTCTGAAGCACTATTCACATGAGTACCACCACAAAGCTCAACAGAGTTATCTGCAAAACTAACTACTCGAACTTCATCACCATACTTTTCACCAAAGAGAGCCATCGCACCTGAATCTCTTGCATCATCCACAGACATAACCTCTGTTTTTCTACTAATATTACGGTTAATCTTATCATTAACCCAAGCTTCTACTTTTGCTATCTCTTTTGTGGTCATCGCTTGTGGATGAGAGAAGTCAAATCGCAGTCTCTTGTCATCATTGAGTGAACCTGCTTGTGCGATATGCTCACCCAAAAGCTCTCTAAGCCCTGCATGGAGCAGGTGGGTTGCAGAGTGATGTTTCTCTATTTCGGCTCTTTTTGGGTCAACTATTGCTGTTATCTTGTCACCTATTTCTAGGGAACCTTCTACTTCTGATAGATTCATGTCTAGGAATTTTTTGGTGTCTAGGGCTTTGATTGTCGGGGAGGGGGCACCCCGACCTACGGTAATTGTTCCAGAGTCTCCTGTCTGTCCACCTGATTCTGCGTAAAATGGAGTTTTGCTTAGATATACCCAACCTTTTCCATCAACACTATCAACCTGTTTGAAATCCTCATCCAAAAGTGCTAGTACTGTAGCTTCTGCTGTTGTCTCTTCATATCCCACAAACTCATTGACTCCAAAACTCTCTTTGATAGATTTGAAATCACCACTCTGTGCAGCGTCACCTGTACCTTTCCAGTTTGCTTTTGATTGAGTTTTTTGAGTCTCTAATTTTTTGTTAAATGCATCAATGTCAAGTTTGATATTTTCCTCTCTCAACATATCCTCTGTGAGGTCAAGTGGGAAACCGTAGGTATCATTGAGTTTGAATGCAATCTCACCATCAAATATATCCGTTGTATTCTCTAACTCTGCATTGAAAAGTTTAATCCCATCCTCAATAGTACGGAAAAACCTCTCCTCTTCAAGCTTCATGGAAGTTTTAATCGACTCTGCTCTTTGAGGTAGGTAGCTATATTGCTCACCCATCGTCTCCACCAAAACATCAACTAATTTATACATAAATGGCTCTCGCAATCCAAGCAGATACCCATGACGAATTGCACGACGCATGATTCGTCGCAAAACATAACCACGCCCATCTTTATCAAAGTTTACACCTTGTGCCAAGAGAAACGAGCATGAGCGAAGGTGGTCAGCAATCACACGATAACTAGCACTATTATCAGTACTGTAGTTATATGGCATTCCCACAAGCTCACCTAACTTATCTATAAATGGCATAAAAAGTGAAGAGTGATAGTTGTTGAGTTCCCCCTCTTTTATTGCCACAACTCTCTCTAGCCCCATACCTGTATCGATACTTGGTTTTGGAAGTGGATTTAGATTGCCCTCTGCATCTCGTTCATACTGCATAAATACAAGATTCCAAATCTCTAAGAAACGGTCACCCTCTCCACCCAAATAGTCCTCTTTGCCACTGAAATGCTCTGCACCTTGGTCATAAAAAATTTCAGAGCAAGGCCCACAAGCACCAGTATCACCCATCGCCCAAAAGTTCTCTTTGTCATCAAATTTCATGATTCTATCTTTTGAGATATGCTTCTGCCACAACTCATAAGCCTCATCATCATTTTCGTGGACTGTAACCCATATCTTATCAACAGGCAGATTCAAATATTTCTCCGAAGTGATAAACTCCCAAGCATAAGCTATCGCATCCTCTTTGAAATAGTTACCAAAAGAGAAGTTTCCAAGCATCTCAAAAAGTGTATGGTGTCTAGCTGTATAACCGACATTATCAAGGTCGTTGTGTTTTCCACCAGCTCTTAGACAAGTTTGAGAACTGGTTGCTCTTGG
Organism: Sulfurovum sp. bin170; assembly: GCF_010892395.1. Taxonomy (GTDB): domain Bacteria; phylum Campylobacterota; class Campylobacteria; order Campylobacterales; family Sulfurovaceae; genus UBA1140. The sequence goes on along the minus strand of NZ_JAACKB010000219.1, from coordinate 3,204 downwards.
AGGAGTTGGGATTGGAGCAGTGCCTGTAAAGATGCTCTTGAATGGAACCATCCCCGCATTGACAAACATAAGTGTACCATCATCATCAATTGGTACTAGTGGGCTACTTGCGTTTAGTGTATGCCCTTTGCGTTGAAAATAGTTTAGAAACTTTTGTCTAATATCCATTGTAAAACCCCGTGTTTTTAATTGTGGGTATTTTAGCTAAAATGAGGTTAAATTGGGGCATTTTGACTATAAAAATATATTTGTCTAAAGTGTAATGGTAGGATACAAGCTAATTCATAATTGAAAAGCTTTCAACTCCTTTTTTATATCACCATAAAGCCCCTCTAGCCATGGGTGTTTATCATTTTTTATCTTTACTTCCATCTTCCTAAAATCTACAGGGGTGAGGATAACTTTTATATTGCCAATCCCCACCTTTTCAGCCAATAGATAAAGCTCCTCTATCTTATCATCACCTATTGGGATACAACCTGTAGTGACACTGTTACCATGTATCATAATATCTCCACCCAAATTGGTTCTTTTTTCTCTTCTTGCCATCTTCCTATCAAAACTGTTAGGGTAGTTTACTCTCATGGAGAGATGAAACTTGCTGTTTGGATTTAGATATGAGATTCCATATATCCCCTCAGGTATCTGTCTATCTCCCTCTCTATATTTGGGTCCCAATCTTCCAGAAAATGCTGTAAATGGATAGGTTGTGAGGTGTACCCACTTGCCATGAAGTTCTGCCCAGACCTCTAAAAGTTTCTCATGTTTCATTCCTATAAGAGTTAGCTTTTTGGGATAGAAGACAAAATCACTATCTGCAAGATGTCGTTTTAGTCTCTGTGTGGAGTTTAGCTCCTCTTTGGGTTCTATTAAAGTGATTACAGGTGGAGTTTCAATTGCATTTGGGTCAACATGTGTGAGATTGCACTCTTTACACTCTATTGGTTGGATATCTTTTTGGATAAAATACTCCTTGTAGTATGGATACCAAATATCTCTGCCTAGAAAATAGAATAGGGTTACTCCTATAGTTAATATTATTATAAAAAATAGAAAATCTATAACTGTTCGTTTCATTATCTCTCCCTGTTTCTATGCCGTAGGTGTGACCATGTCACACACCTAAACCAAATATCGAAAATATTACATTCAAAATAACCAAGCAGTTTATTTTAGATTTGTTGTGTGACATAGTCACACCTACGAAGCATCTCTGCTATCTTATTCTCGTTCCATCCTCTCTGAGGTGGAATGCATACGAGAGTTCAATAAATTAAAAAACTTAATATTGTTATTAATTTTCTGTATGCATTCCACCTGAGGACAGGTGGAACGAGACGGGCATCTCTCTCATCATAATTCGCGAAGCATATCTGCTATTTTTTTAGCTCCATCACTCTTTATCATCTCTCTAAGCTTACTACTCTTTTTGGTCATATCCTCTTCTAAAATAGAGAGAAGCTTGGAGTTATCAATCTCACCCTCTCTCATAATCCAAGCCACACCTTGCTCCTCTAAAAACTTGGCATTGTAGTACTGATGGTCACTTGCAGCGTGAGGGTAGGGGATAAAGAGTGTAGGACATGCAGTGGCTGATAGCTCCCAGAGTGTTGAAGCACCTGCTCTAGCTACTGCAAAATCAGCCTCTTGCATATAGTCGGAGAGTCTATCTGTAAACCCAAAGACAATAGCCCCTATGCCCATATCTCTGTAGGACTGCTCTACCTCTTGGATATTGTTCTCTCCTGCTTGGTGGATGATTCGGATGCCTCTCTCTTTGATGATGAGGGCTAGTTCTAGGGCTAGATTGTTGATAGCTACAGCACCTTGTGAACCACCTAAAAATATGATGGTTTTTATCTCTTTACGGATTCTTGATTTTTCAAAGAACTCTCTTTTGATAGGATAGGAGTGGATAGGGCTATCCTCTTCATATGATGATATGAACGCTTTGGCGTGATTTCTAAGGAGTCTATTTAGTGAGCCAATGGCTGCATTTTGTTCATGAATGATGATGGGAATTTTTAGCATCTTTGCAGCAAATGAGGTGGGTGCAGCAGAGAATCCACCAACACAGAAAACAACTTTTGCATTAACTTTTTTTAGGATTTTTCTAGCCTCTATAGTTGCTTTTATAAGCATATAGAGAGATTTAAATTTGCCAAGTACTCCTTGGTTTACAACTCCTTGTGTATCAAGAAAATGTACAGATTTAAACTGTTTATCCTCTCCAAACCAAGCTCTATCTTGACCTTTTGTTGAGCCTATATAGATGAGGTTTTCACCCTCAAGCTCCTCTTTTACTGCTTTTATAATTGCTAAGTGACCACCTGTGCCACCACCTGTCATGACTATAGACATTTTATCCTCCTCTTTTTGGTATTACTTTTTTTGAAATCATTAAGATTAGACCTATACTTAGACAAGAAGCGACTATCTGTGAGCCTCCATAGCTTATAAATGGTACAGCAATTCCCTTGATAGGAGTTATACCAGATATACCAAAACTATTTATAATAAACGAAAAGGCAATGAGTAGGGCGGCTCCTACACAGAAGAGATAGTAGCTAGGATTATCAACTCTTGCTGCTATTTTGAAGATACGAAATATGATAAATAGTATCGTTAGAGTAACAATAAGGATAGAGATAAATCCCAACTCCTCCATCATCCCTGCTAAAACAAAGTCTGTATGCACTTCGGAGAGAAACCCAAGTTTATACTGACCGTTACCTATCCCTTGTCCCCACAAACCTCCATGATGTATAGCATCTAAAGAGTTTGATATTTGATAAGTCTCTAGTCTATTTGCAGAGTTATCAAAAGATAGGAACCACTCTTGGATTCGTTTTAATCTGTGAGGTTGAGTGATAATGAGTAGGATTAACCCAAATATTCCAATTCCAAATAGTATAGAGAAGAATCGAAAGCTACTTCCTACTAGAAGAAATAGAACCAACAGAGTAGCTGATAGAACGACTGTTTGCCCCAAATCTTTTTGAAAGACAGCTATAAGAAGAGTCGATACAATCAGAACAACAAGATAGGGTATAAAAAGTTTTATCTCATCTCTAAGCTCCATCTTCCTTTTGGCAATCTAGTACGAACAAGACTCCAAGAGATAAACATGATAAATCCAATTTTGTAAAACTCTACAGGGGTGATTGAGACTGAACCGAGACTTATCCATCGTTTGGCTCCACC
>NZ_JAACKB010000218.1 GCF_010892395.1 Sulfurovum sp. bin170 | reverse complement strand
ATATCCATTGAATCCCAAAAGTACCTCAAAATTCCTTCACCCATCACTCTGATAAGTTTGAGTTACCTTTTTTACTATATGTTTCCAAATATGGTGCTATTTTCAGAAGCGACATTTGCCAATTTGGTTCTATTCCTTATTCCTATCCTTATCGCCTCGGATGCCTTGCAACTAAAACTTGAAGATTTAAAGAAAAATGCATTGAGTCTGCTCTATTTGGCTGTTCTATCTGTGGCTATCTCTATCGCATTTGGTATATTTACTGCAAACACCTTTTTCGCAGAGTATCATCTCTCTACAGGAGCAATTATCGCTCTGTTTGCTATGGTCTTGGCGACCGACCCTGTCTCCGTGGTCTCTGTTTTCTCTAGCTTCAAAGTTCCTCATAAGCTCAAAATCTTAGCAGAGGGTGAGTCTCTATTTAATGATGCCACAGCACTTATCATCTTTGTATTTATCGCTATTCCAATGATGAATGGAGCTGATATAGGAGCTGTTGATATAGCTGTAGTGAGTCTAAAAGTTCTCTTCTTCTCCGTGATTATTGGACTACTAGTTGGTTATCTTGGAGTCTTTTTGATGCGACTAACACAAGACCCAATGAGTGAGTTGGTGCTTATATTGCTAACAGCCTATGGAGCGTTTGAGGTGGCTGAACATTTCCATCTAGCAGGACTTTTAGCTGTAATCGTTGCTATTATCACACTCAATACCATTACCCAAAAGTCTTTTGACAAGGTATCAGATAGAGTGAGAAAAGCTCGAAGAATTGTTGATAAAACTAACCAAAGCAAAAAAATCTTCTCAACAAACTTTATGAGTGGACTCACTAGAAAACTAAGCTCGGATGTAAGTCATATTGAACGACACAAACAGAACTTGAACTATGTGGCAGTGTTGGCACTTCTTGCCAATACTTTTCTGTTTATGTCGATGGCAAGTATCGTTCATCTTGATATGCTTTTGAAATATCAAACAGAGATACTCTTAATGTTTCTAATAACGACACTAATTCGTGCATTTATGATGGGAACTTTTGGGATTGTCTCCAATCTTACAACCAAAATGACAAATATCGGAGTGCGTTGGTGGTCGGTTCTACTCTTTGCGGGAATCAAAGGGGGACTTTCTATTGTTATGTTGCAGATGCTACCAGCAGGGTTTGAACACAAAGAGATGTTTGATGCGATTGTAATTGGGGTGATATTAATTTCTACTTTTGTTTATGCTTCTGTGTTGGTGGGGATTATTATGTTTAATAAGAGGTCGTTTGATAAAGAGGTAGATGCAGAGAGGCATCATTAAGATGCTCTTTTCTCTACTTCAATGGTATAGACCAGTGTCTATAATAAGCAAGTAGTCGAATGCTCACACCCAATAGAAAAACAAGAAGTAGAGTAGGAAAAGATATTTGCTCATAGAGGCTGAGTATGTAGAGGATAAACCCCACCAAAAGAGAGACGGTTCCATAAAATCCTGTTTTGAAGATAAAGGGAACCTCGTTGATAATCACATCACGAATAATCCCACCACCTACTGCCGTGATAAAAGATAAGACCAAAACACCTGTAATGTTCAGATGATTCTCTATCGCGATTAATGCCCCTGTGATGCTAAATGAGATGAGTCCAATGGAGTCACTTATGATAAACCACGGCTTGTTCTCAATGCTCTCTTTTTTGTGAAATTTAAAAAGTATTAGTAGAATCATTACCACTAAAATAGTGACAGCAGGAGCCGTGTGGATAAAGGTATAGGGTGTTTTGTCTACCAGTATATCGCGTATGATTCCTCCACCTAGTGCTGTTAAGAATACGGAGATAAGTACACCTAAAAAGTCTAGTCTGTTTCTTGCACCGACGAAAAATCCACTGATGGCAAAGGCGATGATGCCGATGTATTCTGTGATTTCGAACATTTTGGTTTCCTTTGAGATTTTATTAATAGTGATATTCTATATTCTTTTCTGTTAAACTCAAATTTTTAACTCACCTTAAACCATTTTTTCACTATCATTACTTCAAAATTTAAAATTTAGGTAATGGTTATGACTGATTTACATATCACCCTCAATGACATCCGAGACAATTTTGACCAAAGAACCATATTGCGAGGCAATGAATATTATCTTGATGGTCGAGTGATGGAGGTTAAAAGCTATAAGACCACTAGTTATAAACTCTCTTCACCCATTACTACTATTTTTTCAAAAGTGAGTGGCAGTTATAACTATGAGCAGAAGATAGTGATGCCCAATGCAGATAACAGTGAGGTAGAGGGAGAGTGTACTTGTCCTATGGGGTACAACTGTAAACATGTAGTGGCAGTGCTTTTTCAGATTATGAGTGAGCATCGCCCTAGTCCAAAAGTTCGGGAACATAAGGATATAGTTGATGTCCAAGCTCAAAAATGGTTACATAAGTTTATAGCGATAAATAAGGATACGGTAAGTAGCCAAAAAGAGCAACAGGAGTATTTTTTAATCTATAGACTTTTTGAGCATAGATTTAATTATGACAAGAGCGATATTGAGTTTTATAGAGCCATGACTCTTAAAAGTGGTAATCTATCAAAAGGAAATATTCTTAAGAGAGATAACTTCTTTAATGACTATAAGAGAAAAGAGTATCTTGATGATGCAGACAGAGATATTATAGGCTCTCTTTCAAGTATAATGGGTCATTATCGCTATTCTCGAACCATAGAGTTTGAAGGTGAGTATGGAGCATCTCTTCTCAAAAGATTAGTAGCAACCAATAAGTGTTATTTTCAATCTAGCTCAAAAGCATTAGTGTTTATTGAGACTAAAAAAATATTAACCTTTTCATGGAGGGAGGGAAATACAAAGAGTAAGTTGGTCTCAAATTTGACTCCTGATGAGTATCTCATCTCTAAAACTTCTCCTGCTTTGTGTATTAATAGTGTTGAAAATTTGATTTATGAGATAGAGAGTGAGTACAATCGTGAAACTTTGGATTTTATGGTTAATGCTCCTGAACTTCCTAACAAAAGTCTTGTAAATCTCACTCAAAGAGTTTTAGAAGAGTTACCAAATGTGAACTTTCCTCTCCCTTCTAAGTTTGAGTTAGAGGAGTTGAAGACCACACCAAAGCCTCATCTCTATATCTATGGACAAAAAAATTTAAATAAAACTATGCACCTTATGGAGCTTGGTTTTTTATATGATACCCACAAGATAGCCTCATATACCCAAGGTTCAACAGCAATTCAAAACAGAGAGAATCAAACTGTAAAAATTATAAGAGATATAGAAAAAGAGCAGGAGTACAGAGGTGTAATAGAAGAGGCAGGGTTTGCGTTTGAACCACAGGTATCTGCCTATTTAAGCTTTGCTAACCCCTCTATGCAAGTAGCCATTGAACGATGGCGACACTTTACTGAGGAGCAAGCCCCACAGCTAAGAGAGAGAGGGTGGGAGATAGAGATTGCTAATAACTTTAATTATAAATTTGAGTATATGGAGACTATCACCGTAGAGAGCAGTGAATCTGGCGATACCAATCCTTGGTTTGAACTCTCATTTTCAGTCGATATTGGAGGTCGTACAGTGGCTCTTTTGCCGATTGTTGCTTCACTGTTGCAGGAGTTTGATAGTGTGGACGAGCTACCTGAAAAACTTAACTTGGAGCTTGAAGAGGGTAATTTTTTGCATATCAACGCCAAAGATATTAGACCCATTTTACAAACTATCTTTGAACTCTTTGATAAGAAAGAGGGAGACAATCTTATTATCAAACCATTTGATGCTCACCTTTTGGACATTGATGAAGATGCTGATATTGTTTGGAAAGGGGCAAAAGAGCTAAAGGCACTCTCACAAAAACTCAAAGATTTTAAGGGGATAGAACAGGTTCCCCCCTCACCCAATCTACAAGCCGAGTTACGAGAGTACCAGCAGTTTGGGCTTGATTGGTTAAACTTCCTGCATGAGTTTAATTTTAGTGGGATTCTGGCAGATGATATGGGGCTTGGAAAGACGGTGCAGACACTGGCATTTTTGCAACTGCTGAAACATAGAGGAGAGCTTAATAAGCCCAGTCTAATTGTGATGCCAACTTCTCTGATAGGGAATTGGAAAAATGAGATTAAGAAGTTTACCCCTGATTTGACCTTTTTAGAGCTTTATGGTGTTGACAGGGCTAAACAATTTGAACAGATGGAGCAGTTTGATATTATCTTGACCACCTATCAACTGGCACAACGAGATGAGGAGAAGTACCAAAAGAAAAAATTTCTCTATATTATTCTTGATGAAGCCCAAAAGATAAAAAACCCAAAAACCAAGATGGCAGTGGCAATAAAATCTTTTAACTCACAATATAAACTAGCACTTAGTGGAACACCTATCGAGAACCATTTGGGTGAGTTGTGGTCTATTCTTGACTTTTTGATGGGTGGATTTTTGGACAACTTAAAAACCTTTAAATCTTTCTATCAAAACCCAATAGAACAGGAGTATGACCTCAAAAGAAGAGAACTTCTCAATAAAAAAATAGCACCGTTTATCCTGAGAAGAACCAAAGAGGAGGTGGTCAAAGAGCTACCACCCAAAACAGAAATCATCAAACGAGCCAAATTTAGCAAAAAACAGGCTAAACTCTATGAGAATATTCGTGTGACGATGGAGAAAAAAGTAAGAGAGGCGATAAAAGGTAAGGGGTTGTCTCGAAGTCATATCACGATACTGGATGCTCTGCTAAAACTCAGACAGGTCTGCTGTCACCCACAACTCTTGAAACTAGAGAGTGCGAAAAGTATCAAAGAGTCAGCTAAACTAGAGATGTTTTTGGAGCTGATAGATGACCTCAATTTGGAAGGGCGAAAAGTATTGGTCTTTTCACAATTTACCTCGATGTTGAGCATAATAGAAGCTGAGATTAAAAAGAGAAAAATTGCCTACACCAAACTAACAGGCTCTACACGAAAAAGAGAAGAGGCGATAAAAATTAGCAGTATATATTTTGATTTATTCATAATAAGCACTCTTTATAATATTCTAATCCAACGGAACAACCTTTTCAACTTTTTGAAGAAGCGATCCTGTTTCAACCAACTCTGATACCT
>NZ_JAACKB010000217.1 GCF_010892395.1 Sulfurovum sp. bin170 | reverse complement strand
TCTCCTTTTTTGATTAACCAATCAGGTATTGAATTTAGTGCTGTTAGTGAGTTTGTTATTATCTGTGGATAGGCTTTTTTTAGACGAATAAACTCTTCTATTACCTCTTTAATTTGAGGTAAATCCTCTTCAAATAGTTGTAGCTCTTCATCTTCTCCATTGTTAAAGTATGGAAAATCATAATGTACTAAAGTAATATATATATCAATGGAGTGTTTTTGAATAAATTGAGTAATTGCCTCTGTAGACTGTAAATTACAAGTTGGTTTCATCAGGAGCCATCCCAAGTTTACAGCGACATCAGGATATTTTTCTCTAATATAGGCTATGTTTTGCTCTAGTTTATCAAATGCACCTTTTTGTTTAACATATTTATCATACTCCTCACCAATACCATATACTCCTATAAAAACTCTTCTAAGCCCTGCTTCATAAAGCTTGTCCATTAACTTAGGAGTTAATAGTATTCCATTGGTTCCTAAGTTTGAGTAGATTCCTAGTTTTGTTGCATAAGAGACTATCTCCACTAAATCTGAAGAGCCTATCATGGTTGGGTCACCACCATAAAGCGAAATATAAGGTATACCCATCTCTTTCATACTATCAAGCGTCTCCTTGACAATATCTAAACTTAAATGCTCTTTGGGCATAAACCCTCTACCATAAGAGCAACCTTCACATCTCAAATTGCACTGTGAGGTTAATGCCATAGCAACTATCTCAACATCAGCTTTGATAATATTTGGATATTTCTGTGCAACAGCATGTTTGACATCCAAGCGTTTTTTTTCACTATAATTTAGTAGTTTATCTGTATACTGTAATAGAGGTGATTTCCCATCTCGTATATATTTAAAGTACACTTTGTTAATAAACTCTTTTCGAAGATTGACCACTGTTTTATCCTTTTTATCTGCTACTAAAAGAGACCAAGTATAAAACTTGGTCTCTATATTTTAAGGAGTTTCATAGATATGAATAGCACCTTTAAGTGGATGTCCTTGAGGGATACTAACAATCTTACCCACTCGATTTATCCCATCTAATATATAGAGTCTATTATTGATAATCTCAATACCACGAGGGTCAAAGATACCATTGTCATTCATATTATAAGTACCCTCCAACGCTTTGGTCTCCCAGTTGATTTTTAGAAGTTCAAAGTTTGCGGTGGTAGCCCATAGAGTATTGTTGGCATATGCCAAACCAACAACTCCTCCTGCTCCTGGAATGGTATAGATAGGCTCATCTGCAATACTGTTGGTCTCAAAATCATAGATATAGAGAGACCTATTTTGTGTTACTATAAAATTACCCTCTATAAATTGTGTAGCAGGATACTCAATACCATCTAGTTTTCTATAATCATTTAGAGTAAATGATGCATTAATATCATCTCTGGTCAACTTAAATATCGCTGGGGTACTAGAGGCACTTCCTACAAAAATATAGAGTGTATCGTTGTTCTCATCATACGCGACCGATTCTACATCACATGCACCAATATTATTCTCACACGAATCTTGTATGTCAGGAGCAAAAAAACCTAAATCTTCATCTCTAAATACGGTTTTTATCTCCTTTGTCGTCAAATCCATCTCATAGACTTTATGTGAGCTATCATCGGCTATCCAGAGACTATTATTTTGAGGAACATAGAGAATCGATTCGCCATCTTTAAGTCTCATTCCGTCAACATTGGCAGTAACAATTCCATCAGTCTCATTTAAATCACTATTTTTTCGAACGGTTAACTTCTGTGTTTGTAGTGTACCATTTACATCAATCCATTGGTTTGCAGAAGCAAAGGTACTGATAACCACATCATCACTATCATCACCATATTTACTATCAAATGGCGTTATATCTTTGCTTGGTTCAGCCTTTAATTTATAGACCTCTTGATTGTCCACAACAGGATTGCTTATCAACTCTCCACTACGGTCAAGTAAAATATTGGTTCCATTTTTATCAATAGATATATCTATATTGTTATCATTAAGGGTAAACGAACCAATTGGATTGACAAGCTCACCTATATTAAGGTTAAGCTTCCAACCATCACTATTTGGAGCAAAAGGTGTATAGTCCATATTGGTAGGCTCATCTGAGATGGTAAGCATTGTCCCTTTTCTAAGATATGCCAGAGATATGAGTTCAGGTATTTGTGCTGAAAAGGTCTCGATGCCATTCTCTCTTATCTTAATGGTACTATTTTGAAGGTTAAGATAGTCTCTTGTTACCACCATCTCTAACCAAGAGCCACCATTTCCCGCTACGCTTCCAAAATAGCTATCCATACCGCTGTGTTTGAGATACTTATTAGAGGCAACGGCATTGTATTCGTTTAGAATCAGAGAGGTCTCTCTACCATAGAGGTTATTTTCCATCGCCATAGCTCGAAGCGTTGAGAAATCCTGTTTTCTATTTTTCCACCGATTTTCAGCTCCAAAAGTACTTACTGCTTTTTTATTACGGTCATCACCATAAGCAGAAGAGTCATCAGGCATAATAGCTAAAGATGGGTCTCTTTTGAGCTTAAATATCTCTTTATCATCTGTACAAGAATCACGAACACCCTCTCCTGACTCAGGCATAATCGTCACACCACCACTTCCTGAACGGATAGAGAGTATTAGCTTTAGATTATCAGTTAAAAGTTTACCCTCTAAAGTTGTTAAATCATTTGTGTGAATATTGATATTCCAATCAGGAGCAGATGGATTAAACGGGTCATAGCTTAAATCAGTTGCAACTTCATCAGAGATAGTAAGGATAGTCCCACTTCTAAGTTGTGAGAGAACCTCTATATTTGGAAAAGTTGCTTTGAAATTATTACTATTATACTTACCAAATACTCTAATCTCTGCTTTACGCAAATCAGTTTTATCTTTTAATATAGCAACCTCTACCCATGAACCACCATTTCCATCTACCTGTCCAAAGTAGCTATCAGAACCATCTTTTTTAAGTTTCTTATCTTGGTCAACAGCATCATACTCATTGAGGAGCAGTGCCATATTTATACTACTATTAATATCTCTTAGTGTATCAAAATTTTGATGAATGGTCACATCGTCACTATCTATCCACTGATTTAGCGAACCAAATGTACTAATAATCTGTTTACCCTTATCATCCCCATAGGCAGGGTCATCAGGCTGAATAGATGCCGATGGATCTTTTTTGAGTTTAAAGACCTCATCATTGCTGATTCCCCATCCCAAAACAATCTCTCCAGAGTTCTGCATGAGTATATCACCAAACATAGAGTCTATAGAGATATCCATTGCACCCGATGTGATTCTAAAACTTCCATTCTGATTCTCTAGCTCACTAGCATTCAGATTGATCGTCCAATCAGGATTATTTTCATCCATAGGAGAGTAAGAGGTATCTGTTGGCAGTTCGGATACTGTAACTATCGTCCCTTTTCGCAAATAAGCAAACTCTGTTAAATAGGGAAAAGTTGCTGTTAAAAAAGAGGTACTACCACTTTTTATCTTGAGGGTTGCACCTCTAAGGTCAAGATGGTCTTCTACCACAACCAACTCTATCCAGTCACCTCCATTGCCATCTATATCTCCAAAATAGGTGTCATACCCATCATTCCTCGGCTGTGCATCTGGCTTAACCGCATTATACTCATTGAGTAGTATAGCATCAGCATATATAAACTGATAACTAAAAAATATTAAAAATAGTGCTTTAAAGCATCCATTTTTCATCATA
>NZ_JAACKB010000216.1 GCF_010892395.1 Sulfurovum sp. bin170 | reverse complement strand
TCTTGTGTACTATTAGCACCACCGTCAGATGATTTAAACTTAGTAATCTCAATATCCCACCAATCAGGAGCATCTTTGATATCAAATGTTCTGTCACCATGAATATCTCTTAACTGAATAAGATTTCTTACAAACTCTTTTTGTGTCTCTCCAAACTCATCTATAATCAGATTATAATTAATAAGAGGTACATTTTTATCTATACCAAGAAGACCATTTCTAATATGCCTACCATCACCATTGTTTGCCATATCTGCATCAAGTAGCATCTTGACATGTATATACTGCTTAAGTGTTGGCATCGTAATCTCAATATCCAATTCTGTTCCATTACTATCTTCCAATCGATATTTTGATAAACAGACCAGAGCCAAATAGGGTGTAAAATTACTAATTCGTTCTTTCCCTGCCACACTTTCTTCATCAAAAATAAGCTGTGCACCCGCTATAGTCCCACTAAGAGGAGCCTCTTGATAGCTTGTTACATCTATATTACGATTTAATACCTTGAAATTTTTTGATATATACTGGTTGACATTTCCAATCTCTTCAATAATCTCTTCACTAGTTATCTCTACGCTAGAACTTCTCGCTTGGTATCTTGACATCCAAAATCCACCCTCATCAATACCATCATCATCAACATCAAAACCACCTGGTACATAGGAGTACCCATGCTCAGTTAAAATCTTGCCCTCCTCTGTCTCATGTATAAATGGACACATCTTATCTCTATCTTTAGGGTCACCCTCTGTACAGTTGTTCTCTTTTATATTGGATTGTCCATCCCCATCACTATCATTGGTGGGGTCTAACGCATTGATAATATCATCTTCCTTATTAGGTATACCATCCATTGCTGGATTTGGATTATACCCCTGCTCTAGAGTCTCTGGAGTAGTCAAACATGTTAGGTTTAACTCATCTGTATAAGAGTAAATCTCAACTCCATCATCTATCTCATCACCATCTGTATCTTTTAGCGTTGCATTGGTCTCATAGTTTAAAATCTCAAAACTATCAAGTAGACAATCCCCATCGGTATCAGATTGGTTAGGGTCGGTTTCATGAGTTTTCACCTCATCATAGTCATTTAAACCATCACCATCTGTATCTGAATTATTGGGTTGGGTATAATGCTCATTAACCTCTTCACCATCAAGCAGTCCATCTCCATCTGTATCTGGATTGGTGACATTAACATCATCATGACTCATCTCATACCCATCATCCAATCCATCCTCATCTGTATCACTACTAAATGGGTCTAATCCATGTTCAAGCTCATACTCATCACTAAGCCCATCACCATCTGTATCCTTTGGGTCATCTTCACCCATATGTGATACACCTGCTACAGCAGAACCTTTTGAACTATTATCATCCAAAGCATCTGCTGCTCTATCACTACCACAACCTACTGTCATTAGACCAATAACTGTCAAAAATATTAGAGCTAAACTCTTTTTTATCATATCTCTCATCTGTACTATCTCCCTCTTCTTCTATTTGGATAACTTAATATTGCCTCTATTCTTCTATTTTGAGCTTTACCATTTACTGTTCCATTGTGAGCAATTGGCTGACTCTCACCCCTACCATCAAAACTGACTCTAGCAGGACTTACCCCTAGCATTATCAATCTATCAGCAACCGATTTTGCTCGTCTTTTGGAGAGTGCAAAATTATAAGCACTCTTCCCAACACTATCTGTATGACCCACAATCTTGACCATGCTACCTCTGTTTCTCAGAAGGAAGTTTGCAAAGTTATGAATCTTGGGGATAGAGTTTGGTCTAATCATTGCAGATGCTGTTGCAAAATTGATTCGTAGTGTTGCCTTCACAGGACAACCAAATCTATCAACAGAGAAGTCACAAGGAGTATTGGGACACTGATCTGCTCTATCTGTTATACCATCTCTATCTCTATCTGCTCCTGCTATTTTTTTAGAACAGGTTCGACTATTAATATATACAGGCACTTGTTGTCGTATAATCACAGGTTTTGAAGAAGCTCTGCGTCGCACAATTCGTCTCCTCTTCTCTTGACCTCCTACAGGAAAACTCATACCTACACCCAACATCATCTCATGGTTCTCATCCTCTCCACCAATAATCTGGAGCATCTTACCCTCTACCTTTGCTTTATAACCATTTTTTAACTTATATCCAACACCTACCCCACCCTGCACAAACGGGTGACTCTCAAACTTACCTTTGACCTCACTAGAGACCTTTTCATATCCCAATCCAACCAAGCCATAAGGGGTAAACTCTGTCTGATTTTCATACTCATAAACACCATTTACCGAGGCTTTCCAAAGAGAGCCAACTCCATCATAATCAGAAACTTTTACATAATCAATATCAAATCTAGGGCTTACTACAAATCGATTCATCTGATAAGTTGCACTTGCACCATAATTTTTAAACTTATTACCATCTTCATTTTGAAGAGCTGTAGTCCCTACACTAATACCTATCTCATTCTCTATACTAGCATAAAGAAGAGTTGTTGCAGTGAATAGACCAAAGAAAATAACCGTTTTCATCCATACTCCCATCTCTTGTTTTTTAATTTCAAATTTTAGCATACATTTTTAAAAAAAATATAAGTTTAAGCTAATTTAGGGTATGTAGATTATGTTAACAAACAGCAGATATTAAATACTATTTAACTCAATATTATAAACCTAATTTCCTATTTAAAATTGTGAAATTTATAAAAAATATTGGAAACAATGGCTTTAGCCTCGTCTTG
>NZ_JAACKB010000215.1 GCF_010892395.1 Sulfurovum sp. bin170 | reverse complement strand
TTTTCATAATTTCTTATTGTCCTTTTTTATTTCTAATAGTATCGAAAGAAAACATAAAAAAGATATGAATATTATTAAAAACATAAATTTTTTGTAGACCTTTCAACACCCACAACTTCTGATTAAGTAAATTTAAGATAAAATAATTCTAAAAATATACTAGGCTTAAATAGATATGATTATCCCAATTCAGTTAGAAAATAGTGGCACTGTAGAGTATGCCGTTACTATAGATAGACTACCTAAACTCTCTTTTGATACCAAGGTGGCTATTGTTACCAATCCTACAGTTTCAGCTCTGCATCTTGAGAAACTTCTTAGTCAGATTGAGTGTAAAGAGCTACATGTTGTGACTGTTCCAGATGGAGAGAAATATAAAAATCTTGATACGGTTGTAGATATATTAGATGAACTTTTCAGTAAAAAATTAGATAGAAAGTCACAACTTATCGCTTTTGGTGGGGGTGTTATAGGTGATATGACAGGTTTTACGGCAAGTCTGTATCAACGAGGTATAGGTTTTATTCAGATTCCAACTACTCTGCTTTCGCAAGTTGATGCTAGTGTGGGTGGCAAGACAGGGGTTAATAATAGGTTTGGGAAAAATCTTATAGGCGCATTTTATCAGCCAAAAGCAGTTTATATAGATACGGATTTTTTGGATACATTGCCAAAGCGAGAGTTTTCAGCAGGTGTGGCAGAGATTATCAAGATGGCAGTGATGTTTGATGCTGACTATTTTGAGTATCTTGAAGGTGCCAATTTGTCTGATAAATCTACTTTGGAGAAGGTGATACAACGCTCTGTTGAGCTAAAGGCTTGGGTAGTAAACCAAGATGAGAAAGAGGCAGGGATAAGAGCAGTGTTAAACTATGGTCATACTTTTGCTCATGTGATAGAGAATGAGACAGAGTATAAAAAGTATCTGCATGGAGAGGCTGTTGCTATAGGTATAGTGATGGCAAATCGGTTGGCTCATGAGTTGGGATTGATGAGTGTCGAGCAGATGGATAGAGTAGAAGCTCTTCTTTTGAAGCACTCTCTGCCTGTGGAGTATGAGGTGAAAGATATTGATGCTTTTTATGATAAGTTTTTCTTGGACAAGAAGAGTGCTAATGACAGAATAAAATTTATTTTGCCAAATGGAATTGGTGCTTTTGAGGTTAGAGATGATATTGATGTGGATATTATAAAAAGGGTATTAATATGAGACTGATATTTCTTCTTTTTCTGTTGGCAACTCATACTCTTTTTGCTGATTTAAATATTACTGATAGGGTTTCTAAAATAATATCTGACCTTGGTAACTCTCCTGTAGTAGATATTGAAGTCAAAAAAGAAGAGAAAAAAGTCAAGATTGAAGAGTCTATGACGGAAGAGGATATTTTAGAGAAGAGAAAGAGAGATGCAGAGTTTGAGAAGAAGAGGTTAGAGCAGGAGAGATTAAAAGAGCTTACTCGAATAAAAACTAATCTTTTAAAAGATTTAGAGGGTATTGATGCTTATCTTCAACAAAACAGTATGTGGTCTAATGTCTACTCTAACCATGAGACCTATAAAAGTTTAGAGTTTACGCTAATTAACTTAAATAGTCGTATAGAGGATTTTGAAAAGAGATCCAAGTTGACTAAAAAAGAGGAGAAAGCACTTAAGAAGTATAAAGATGATTATAAAACTGCTAAAGGAACGATAATCCAACTTAAGGATTATAAAGAGGATCCCTTTAAAAAACTTTTGGCACCAGATGATTTAGGTAAGGCTCCTGAGGTGTTGAGTCCTCTCAATATTATATCAGCTATATCTTTTCAGAAACATCTTAGAGCCGTAGAGGAGGATTACAGTAGTAGGTTTATAGCTCTAAAAGAGATAGTAGCAAAGCTTTATAATAAAAATCGTATTTTAATGAAGCTTGTGGTTCTCAATAGAGATATGAATATCTCACAGGAGAAGTATACTGATGCAATTGAGTTATTATCTAAAGAGATTGATGCATATAATAGTAATCTTGAGATTTTTAAATCTAATCAAGATTTATTAAAGAAAAATATATCAGATATGAAACTTAAAATAAAAAGCTCTATAAAAAAAGAGGCTGAGAAGGGTATTGCTATTGGTGCGACTATTCTCTTTCTGTTGTTGATTTTTTTCTTTATTAAATATCTAGTCAGAAAGTATATGTCTGAAAATGAGCTATTTTATACCACCAATAAAGCACTAAACTTTGTCTTTATCACCATAGTGTTCTTTATACTGTTATTCTCATATTTGGAGAATGTTAGTCACTTGGCCAATATTTTGGCTTTTGCATCAGCAGGTATCGCTATTGCTCTAAAAGATTGGTTTATGAGTATGATGGGGTGGCTTGTTATTATATTCTCTGGTTCTATTCATGTGGGAGATAGAATCAAAGTTGCCAAAGATGGAAATGAGTATGTAGGAGATGTTGTTGATATATCCTTACTTCGTATGACTCTACATGAGGATGTAACTCTCACAACAGATATGATTAATAGACGGGCAGGTAGGATTCTTTTTGTACCCAATAATTATATCTTTACAGATATGATTGCCAACTACTCTCACTCTGGACTCAAAACAGTTTGGGATGGGATTGATTTTATGATAACATTCGATTCAGATGTAGTAAAAGCACAGAGTATTGCCAAAGAGGTGAGTAGAAAATACTCCAAAGGTTATACAGATATGACGCGAAAGCAACTTAATAAATTACGAAGTAAGTATAGTATGCGAAATACATCTGTTGAGCCTAGAATTTTTGCTTTTTTAGATGAGAATGGAGTGCGTATATCAGTTTGGTATCTGACTAATGCCTATGCAACGCTAACGCTTAGAAGTACTATATCTATGGAGATACTCTCTAAGATTAGGGAAGAGGATAGAATCTCTATCGCATTCCCAAGTCAATCACTATATTTGGATAAAGTAGCACCAAAGGAGCTTAAGTCAAAGAGTGATATATTTAAAGATAAGTTTAATAAAGAGCATGGAAATGAGCCTAAAACTAGATATAAGCCAGATGATTGGGGACTCTATTAGAGATGAAAAAAGTCTATTTTAAGACCTTTGGTTGTCGAACCAATCAGTTTGATACACAGGTTATGATGTCAAAGCTCAGAGATTTTGAGTTGACTATGAGTGAGGGGGAGGCTGATGTTATTATGGTCAACTCCTGCACAGTTACCAATGGTGCAGACTCATCTGTACGAGCTTATATTAATGGAGCAAATCGAAAAAATCCTAAAGCACGAGTTGTCTTGGCTGGTTGTGGTTCTCACTCCAAAGGTGAGTCTCTATTTGAGTCCAAAAAAGTTTTTGGGGTGATGGGACACTCTGAAAAAGAGAATATTAACACCATCTTAAAAAGTCAAAAACCTTTTTATGAGATTGGTGATTTGAACCATATTGACTCTACAATAGTTGAGAACTTTATAGGTAAGAGTAGGGCGTTTATCAAGATTCAAGAGGGTTGTGATTTTGACTGTTCATACTGTATTATCCCCTCTGTCAGGGGTGGGGCAAGGAGTCATAGAGAAGAGGATATTTTAATCCAAATAGAGAAGTTGGCTAACAATGGATTTGGTGAATTTATCTTGACAGGAACCAATGTAGGTAGTTATGGACGAGTGCAAGGCTCATCTATGGCTAAACTGCTCAAAAAAATCTCATATATCCGTGGAGTTCGAAGGATTCGTATCGGTAGCTTGGAGCCGATACAGATAGATGATGAGTTCAAAGAGCTACTTCACGAGCCTTGGATGGCAAGACATCTACATATTGCTCTGCAACATACAAGTGACAAGATGCTGACTCTTATGAATAGGAGAAATGATTTTAGGAGTGATATAAAACTTTTAGAAGAGTTAGCCTCTTATGGTTATGCATTAGGTACAGACTATATAGTCGGACACCCTGGGGAGGATGAGGTCTCTTGGAGAGAGGCGATAGAGAGGGTGGAGACGCTTCCCTTGACACATATACATGCCTTTACTTACTCTAAACGGGATGGTACAGCATCAACTACTATGGGTGATGAGGTCAGAGGAGATATT
>NZ_JAACKB010000214.1 GCF_010892395.1 Sulfurovum sp. bin170 | reverse complement strand
CGATGGCTTCAGCCTCGCTAATTCATTGGCATTGGGCTTTAGCCTCGTCATGTTCGGGACTGAAGTCTCCGATTCCAAATAAGTTTTAAAAGAGGTCTATTAACGAAGCTGAATCATCTCTCTAAGTTCATCCAATCCCAAATCTACCTTTATCATAGGCAAAAATGGTGGATCCTCTTCTAAGTTTATCTTAACAAAATCCAAATCTTTTTTATCCAAATTATCTCTAATCATCGCTTTAACATGATAGAGAGATGAGATCTCATCAACTAATATATTTTGAATCTCAGGAACATTAGCAATAAAAATTTTCCCCTCTGTAAATGGGATAATCTGCTCTTTTTTTAGACCACGATTATCAGCGACTGACTGAACAAAGTTATCATAAGTTGGCTTTAACAGATTTTTAATCATATACGCTCTATTTTCATCATCTATTTTAGCCAACATTGAGATTGGTTTTTTGAATTTTCCAGCAGCCAAATAATCCTCTTCTACTCCAATTGTTTTTGCCAACTCACCAAAATTATAGTGAGGCATAATCACACCGATAGAGCCAACAATAGCATTTTTATTTGCAATCAAGGGCTTAATAGCAGAAGCAATATAGTATCCACCACTTGCAGCGATTGACTCCACATACATCGTCACATTCATATCTTTTTGATACTCTTTTAAGTACTCTGAAAGCTCTTCACTAGCTGTGGGTGAGCCACCTGGGGAACTCATAATAAACAGAACAGACTTATAGCTCTTATTATCTCGAACCTTATCCATCTCCTCCATCACCTTGGTAGTAAACGCCTCGGTCACAGGTTTGTTAAATCTAATCACGGCTACCTTGTTCTTTGCCATACTAGTATCCTCAAGAAAACCCATTTTGCCAAAATACATTACTATAAACACTATCTCTGCAATCAATATCACCCCAATTATCCACGCTTTTAAGTTAGAGATAAATATCTGTTTCTTTAACGCTTTAATCTCATAATCTTTAACCTCTTGCAATAAAAATCCTTTTTTTACTAAAATAGTACAAATATTGGTTGAATATAAACTTAAATACAAAATGTTAAAAAGAAGAAAAAAATATGATATAATATTATATGCGAAATTTATACTTAGGATTCAAATTTTCCTTCTCATACTTTACAATACTGCCGATAAAATTTAGAAGCAAAGATGACCTATCCAAAAAAGAGGTTCTAAACCATATGCTCCTCACTCTGCCTTTTGTGGGCTTTATTTTAGGTCTATTAACAGTTGTTCTATTTACTTTTTTAGCCAAACTGGGGTGGTATGGAGCTATCATATCTGCTGTAGCATATATGATGATGTACGGATTTATCCACACTGAAGCAGTAGTTGATGTATATGATGCGATGTACGCCTCCCACTCTGGCAAAGATGCTTTTGAGATTATCAAAGAGCCTACAGTTGGAGCTTTGGGGGTTCTCTATGCTGTTGGTTTTGTGCTGATGAAGGTAGCAGGAATCGTTGTACTACTCACTCATAACCTACTAGCAGAGTTTGTAGCTGTTCTCATTATCAGCCGTCTCTCACTTCTAACACAGATTATACTTCATGATTTCAAATCCTCTTTTGTTACAGGACTCAAAGAGTCACTTGATTACTGGTATCTCATGCCACTATTTCTTATTTTTACAACTATTGGCTCTTATCTTACTTTATATTTTATACTATATCTTCTTGTTGGGATAGTTATGGGTTTTGTTATTTCTATCTTTTTTGCCTCTAAGCTTAAGTTTGTCAATGGGGATGTCTTGGGGGCTACGCTAGAAGGGGTTGAGATTTTGTTGTTTTTGCTTGTTGT
>NZ_JAACKB010000213.1 GCF_010892395.1 Sulfurovum sp. bin170 | reverse complement strand
TTCTACTCTCTGGAACCCCATGCTCCTTGATATAAGCCTCTATAGCCTCTATCATTCTCTTTGACGATGCACCATCTCTATAAGGATGATACAGTTCCATAGTTTTCCCTCTCCCATCTTTAAATCTATCATTCCCCTCTAGCGTCCTCACAACATTTAGAAAAATCTGATTGATATCTGTATGGTTTGACCAAGTAATATTCTCAGAGAGGCTATTAAATGTAATAACTGGTTTGTCCAAAAATATAAACTCATATACCACAGAAGAGGTATCAGACAGAAGCAGGTCAGCTATCTGAATGATTTGCGTTATATCATCCTCTACTATCATGATATTGGAGATGTCCAACTCTCTATAAGCCTCTATCGTCTCCTCATCCATACTCTCCGCAAACTTTATCATAAACAGAATATCTTTATGAGAACTCAATCTTTTTATAACATCCTTTAGAACTACCGCCGAGGTCAAAGAGGAGGAGGATGATGGTGCATAGAGTACTATATGTTTGGCACTGTATTTGGTTAGTAGTTGCTCTTTTTTCTCTTTGGTTTTGTCACTAATAGCAAAAAAGTTATCAAGCTTAGACCAACCAGTCTCTGTAACAGTAAAATTTTTATATTTCAAAGAGAGTTCTTCAAATCTCTCTGTAAAATAGGGTCCTTGAGTCAGATAGAGATCAAAATAGCCATTAATATCAAAATATTCCTCTTTCTCTCCTGCTAGTCCATGAAAAATTTGGGCTTTGACCCCACGGAGCCAATAGGGAACATCATCCCCAGGTACAAAAATAGCATCAGCTTTGAAATCTTTCAAATGCTCCAAGCTATTGCTGTGCATCATCTGTTTATATGGAAAATCATTAAACAGTTCTGGAGTGATATACCAAAGGTACTCATCCCCTCTCTTCTCTAGCTCATCGGCTAGAGGTTTCATTATCGAAAAAGCGTAAGGTAAGTTGCAAAATAGTATAGTTTTCATAAATGAAATAGTATCATAATTTTGATAAATAAATAATCTAAAAAGAAAACCAATGCAAAAACCATTCATTTGGGACAGATACTCAGACCAACCCTACCCTATCAAAGACAAAGTTTACAAAAAAAAGATGCGTAAAAAACATATCTTTGACTACATCCCTCTAATTTTAACAAACCTCATCATATTCCCTCTCTCCATAGTTCTCATGAAATTTTTCAAAGGTAAAAAAATAGATAAAGAGAACTTTTATGGTATGGGAGTTGACTTAGACAAAGGAGATATTCAAATCAAACTTATCGAGGAGTTAGGAGTCAAACATATCTTGATGCGTATGCCCCTTTGGGAGATGGATAGGATTGATGAGTATGTAGATTTTGCCAAAAAATTTAAAAATCAAACTACTCTTTTGAATATATTGCAAGATAGAGAACATATTGAGGATATAGAACTCCTTCAAAAAAATATAAAGAGTGTATTTGAAAAATTTAGCCCAATTGTCACAGAGTATCAGATAGGCAATGCCATAAACCGTACCAAATGGGGATTTTTCTCTATGGGCGAATATCTAAAGTGGTATCAGACTATTCAGAGCATTCGAGATGAAAACCACCCTACTCTAAAGCTTATCGGTTCATCTGTTATAGATTTTGAGTACCACTATACTATTCGTACACTTTTCAATGGCTTTCCTATAAAGTATGATAAATTTTCATCTCTGCTCTATGTAGACAGAAGAGGAAGCCCTAGCAACACTCAGATGGGAATATTTGATACAAAAAATAAGATAGATATGATCTACTCTTTAGTAAAACTTTCCCAAAAAACATCCAATGAGATTTATATTACCGAAGTAAACTGGCCCCTATCAGGTACAGCCCCCTATGCCCCCACTTCTGAACTGGAGTGTGTGAGTGAAGAGGATTATGCAAAATTTATGTTGGAGTATTTAGAAACAGCCAAAAAGAGTGATAAAATCCAAAGAGTCTACTGGCATCAACTTATTGCCACTGGGTATGGGCTAGTTGATGATAGAGATAATACGATTCGTAAAACCCCTGCTTTTTATGAGTTCAAAAAAGCATCATCAATAGCCTGACAAATAGTATGCCCTATCAAAATATGCATCTCCTGAATACGAGGTGTATCATCCGAGGGAACAATCAAATTTAAATCACAACTACTATTCATCTTCCCTCCATCTCGACCAGACAAACCTATAGTCCTACACCCTAACTCTCTAGCCACCTTAAAAGCAGAGATAATATTAGCAGAATTCCCACTTGTAGAGATACCGATAATCAAATCACCCTCTCGTGCAATTGCCTCCACTTGTCTATCAAAGACTCTATCATACCCATAATCATTCGCTATTGCAGTCAGAGCAGAGGTATCAGTAGTAAGTGCAATCCCTGCTAAACCTCGCCTCTCTGTTTTGTATCGTCCTGTTAGCTCTGCTGCAATATGCTGTGCATCAGCAGCCGAACCACCATTGCCACAGAGTAGAATCTTATTTCCATTTTTTAGAGTCTCTATGGCTATCTTTGAAGCCTTTTCTATTTGTGGTATCATTACCTCTATCGTTCTCTCTATCGTCTCTCTGTGAGCTTCTAACTCTCTTTTTATCATTTGTAACATCAGTTTATTATCTCTCTTATTCAATTTTTATAACTCTATTGGTAGCTTCTTTATAAATATTTTAAAGCTACTATTTTTAGAGACTATTTTCATCAATTTTTTATATTTCAAAAAGTCTTGACTTAACTTATCATAATTTCTATAATTTTTTTCAGTCTTTAACTTTTTAGAAACCTTTGGAACTTCTATTTTTAACTTATCTTCACAGTTGAGTATTTTTTCTCTTTTACTTGTTCCAAATATAGGTAAAAGCCAACACTCCAAAGAGTGAACAGAGATAGCAAATAAAATCTTCTGTTTATGCTCTTCATAAAAACTATCTTGCGTATCAATTTTATCAACCATCCTTTGAATAACACACTCAATAATCTCTTCAATAGATTGAGTTTTGGAACATTTTATCTCTTCTGCAATATCAGTATCTATTTGAATAATAATATACTCACTATTGAGTACATCATCACGAAAACGAGTCTCACCAAGATAGTTAAATATCGCACTCCAACCTGTACCAAACTCACTATAAGCCTGTCTCATATCCGTCTCATCACGAGGTGGTTCAAGAGCAAAAATCTCCTCATCCAAATCCTCATAATCTTTATAAAAACCACACAAAATATTTTCAATAACAATCTGGTCGGTAATCCCCTCTGTTACTAATCCAAACTTTGCCATCTAAAATCCTTTTGGTAAACCACCCAAGTAGCCACGCAAAAATGCTTCTGAAAGTTTTAACGGTTCATTTGTAGAAGATTTTGGTTTGTTTTCTACAGTTATCTCTTTCATTCGAGTATGACCTTTTTTATTACGAGAGACCACAAAAAGTTTTTGCTCTTCATCATTAAGATTTATTCCATCTAAGATAGCAGGATTATGAGTGGTTAAAAATATCTGTTTATCATATTTTATTGCAAGGTCAGTTAGTAATGTCATAAGCTTAGTACAAAGTTTTGGATTTAATGAAGCATCTATATTATCTATGGCAAAAGCTTTTGGTGTCTCTTTGGCTACGATAAGCGTGATATAAAATAAAATAAATAAAAACCCCTCATTTGCACTTTTTTGCGTAAACTCTCTATATAAATACTTATCTTTTATAATTACTTTATCTTCCATAGAAGATATATCGGTAGGTATGGTTATATCTTCAAACCAATTGAAGAGTTGTAATGATTCTATAATGGTATTAATATAGCTTTTATCTTCGTAGTTGTTTATAACTTTTAGGAGTTTTAGCAGACCTTCGCCGTTGATTCCTAGGGGTTGGATTTGTCCCTCTTTTTGAAATACTCGTAGGGCTGTATTTTCTGGAGAATAAATAATGAAATTTTTAAAATTAATCTTAGTTTTACAATCATAATAATAATGAGCAATAGAAGTATATTTTTCTGATTCTTCAAAAATTTCACTTACTTTTGCTTTATTCCAGTAATGGTCAGATTCATTCTTTAATAAACTAAAAGAAACCCACTTTGAATAAGGATTATTATCATTTTGAAAAGAATATTCATCATGAATTTTTTTTTTGTAAATTATATTAATCTTAATATCTTTTTCTTTACCCTCTTCCTCAAAAGCACTACGCATCAACTCAGGTTCAGGAACTCTTAATCCACGACTTACCAAAAACTCATTAGCCAACATATTAGACTCACTAGCAGAGACAAAAACCAAAGCTTCAAGCAGATTACTTTTCCCCGAACCATTCTCTCCAATAAAAAGGTTAACTCTACCAAC
The DNA here is from genome assembly GCF_010892395.1 of Sulfurovum sp. bin170. Taxonomy (GTDB): domain Bacteria; phylum Campylobacterota; class Campylobacteria; order Campylobacterales; family Sulfurovaceae; genus UBA1140. The sequence continues at coordinate 34 of NZ_JAACKB010000213.1, read as the reverse complement.
TTCTAGTTCTAAATCATAGATGGATTTAAAATTT
>NZ_JAACKB010000212.1 GCF_010892395.1 Sulfurovum sp. bin170 | reverse complement strand
TATGGATGTTGATATTATTTAGTTTTAGGTAGCCTCTATATTTTAACTTATCACCATAAAAACCCTCGATGGTCTCTCTTCTGTCTATCTCATATCGTACTTCCCAAATCTTGGTTTGACCCTCCTCCTCTATAGTACCGTAGCTATAGGCGTACCATGTACCTATCAGATGTTTTAGTTTTTTACTTATCTTGATATGTTTTTGTGCCATGAAATCGTCAAAACTATAACTATCTCTTTTTATATTTTCAAAATCATAAGATAGGTTATTGATAGAGTCAAAATTATTGGTTACCTTGAAGTAGCAGATTCTATCTCCCGAGTTCCTATATATGGCTACCTCTTTAGATTTGCTATATATAAAATCATAACTAGTAGTACTTGGCTCAATACTCTCTTTGAGTGTCATTTTTATATCTACACCACAATCTATTAGTCTCTCTATAGACTCTTTTATATACTCGGTTATCTCATCCTCTAGCCCCATAACCATCACCATATCTATCCCCAATCCACTCTTTGCAACGGTTACTATATGCTCCAAAGCCTCTTTTGATCTTCTATCTTCAGTAGCAAATAGTGTAGAGTCCTTTGCAAAAAGAGGATAGACAAAAGCACAAGAGCTATTTGGGCTTAGAGATAACTTTTTTAGAAACACTCTCCTTGCAGACCTTCGTCTGGAGCTGTAGAATGTTCTGTTGTTGTAGACCTTTTGAGAGATTTGATTGAGAGAGTTAAGTCCATCGTGAAATAGTCCTATATAGGCATCTCTATCGACACTTTGACTAAGTATCTCTCTGGATTTTTTCATAAATATTGTGATGTCGCTTATCTTGTTGTGAAGTTTTTTGAGATAGTTTCTCTTAGGTGAGCTATATATATCTTGGCTTGATTCTTCAGAGATGAGCGTATCACTCTCATTGGCATTGAGATAGAACTGCTCCTCCTCCTCTTTGGAGAGTATCTTTTTGCTGAGTAGGTTTTTGCCCGATATTGGCAGACCTTTATCATAGGAGAGACCCAAGCGAAGCCCATAGATAGCAGAGTTGTTTCTAAACCCTTTGTTGAGCATAAAATAAAATGTGACAATCTCAAAACTATTTTTGACCGAGATGTGGTAGTAGTCATTGATGATATTGAGCTCACCATGATAGGTGTCTATATCTCTATCTTTGTAGAGTTCTGAGGTTATCATCCTGATTTTGTATCTATCTCTGTCTATCTCCTCTACGGTATAGAGTTTGACATGGGTGACCACTTTGAGGTTGATGTCATAGTAGTAGATGTATTTGTACTCAAAAAGATTTTTGGGTTGGGTAGTGTAGGCGATATAGATATCGACACGCTTTTTAAACTCCTCAATGGGGTCATCTAGAAAAGAGCCTTTGGTAAAAAAAGGTTGACCCCCTCTGTGTAGTCTGGAGATGGGATAGGTATCAAAATGAAACGCTTTGGCTTGGGCGATGTCCCCTTCATACCACTTATCGATAACGCTTTTTTTTCTAGCACTAAAACTAGGCTTAGTACCATTCCAAAAGAGTTTGACAAATTCATCCTCTGTGATGTTTAGACTTTTAAATAGATACGCTATCTTTTGTGAAAATAGATTTTGTTTCATGATGCTATCCTTGTTTTTAATAGTGTAAAAAAGTAACATAATGCTATCTTTTTTAAATTTAGCAAATGGTTAATAGTTCGTTTATAGTTGTTATTATTACATATAATTCTATAAAAATTCATTATAGAGTATTAAAATTCTAAAATTT
>NZ_JAACKB010000211.1 GCF_010892395.1 Sulfurovum sp. bin170 | reverse complement strand
ACAACAATCTGCTTGGTCTCAAAATCTTCAAGGTCAATAATAGCAACTCTTGGATTCGCTTTATCATTAATTGCTAACCATTTACCATCATATTTACCATCTTTTTCAGAAAGTCCTGGGTGGTGTGTATCACCCCAATTAATCTCTCTACCTCGAATGTTACCCTGTCTAAGTACGGCTTTTGAATCTTCATCAAAACCATAACCTTGCCAAGGCTCTGGTGTAAATACAGCGATATACTTCAAGATTTTCATTGATGGTACACCATAAACCAAAATCTGTCCACTCTGTCCACCTGAACTAAATACTACAAACTCATCTCTACCACCCGTAGGTAGATAAGTCTTAGCTGCACGAATTACATCGTTTTCTGTCAAGCCTCTCTTCTTCATAATCTTTTCAAGTTCACCACTACCTGCTGTCGCTACCGACACTGCTAATGTTGTACCTAAAAGAAGTGAAGAGAGTTTACTAAATGCTCTAGTCATCTGTTCTCCTTCTATTTTTTGAGATTGTAAAAAACAATACTCAATAGTGGCATAATAGTGGATTTTATAAAGTTATAATTTGACTAAGGGCAAATTATGAGTTTTTTGAAACCATAAATAAGATATAATACACCAATTCACATGAGGAGTCACCATGAGAATCCTAATAATCGGTGGTGGAATATCAGCCGTATATTTAGCCAATAATCTAAAAAAACAAGATGCCTCTGTAGAGGTCTTGATTGTCAGTGATGAAAAATATCCGCCCTATGATAGGATACATCTTTGCCGTTTAGTTGATGGGAAAGAGGATATAAAAGGGATAGCTTTAGCCCTCGACCCAACGGTGAAACTTGAACTGAATCAGAAAATAGAAACCATAGATAAAAAAAACAGAAAAATATTCTCTGAAACTTCCATGTTTGGTTATGATAAATTAATTATTGCCACTGGTTCTATACCTGTTTCACTTTTTGATATAAACGAAATCAATAATGCTTCTGTTTTTAGAAGTGCCAATGATTGTGAGCATATCAAAAATGGTATTAAAAACAGAGAAGTTGTTATCGTTGGAGGTGGGCCTATAGGATTGGAGTTGTTAGAGACACTAAATCAGATGCCAAATGTTGAGAACATCACCCTTCTTATTCGTGGAAAACAGCTCTACAACAATCACTTATCAATAGACTCTATAAAAACAATAGAAGCGTGTTATACCAAAGGTGGAAAAGTCAAAATATCTTATGATGATGAGATAGTTGACAAGATTATTGAAAATGGTGAAATAACACTATTGAAAACTAAAAAGCTACAGATAAAAAATCCTTTTTTAATATTTGGTGTAGGTATAAAACCAAATATCGAGAGTTTTAGGAAGAGTTTCAGGTGCAACAGAGGAATACTCACCAACCTCTATATGCAGAGTATCGATGAAAATGTCTATGCTGTGGGAGAGTGTGCTGAGGTTGAAGCGTTTAATTTTGTGGCAGGTCATGTCAAAGAGTGTACGCTACAAGCCAACTCTGCTATATCTCATATTCTTCAAACAGATGTCAAAGCGTTTGAGCGTGAAATTAGCATCGATATGTTAAAAGTTGGTGAGTTTGATTTGGTAGAGGTCAACTCACCAAAGTTTAATGATGATTATGAGAAGATACTTATCTCTTCAAAAAAAGCAAATCGAATAGATGAGTATTTTGTAAGCGATGACAAACTGACCCGATTTATAGGAATCAACTCCAATGTAGATGTGGGCTATATCGAGACACTTATCAAGACTAGTGAAGAGGTTGATATAAACTATCTCTACCAAAATAGATTAATTGGAGAGAGAGGAAGATTAATCTGTAGTTGTGAGCATGTTTATCATCAAGACTTGGTGGATATTGTGGTTCAAACTGGGATTGGCTCCTTTGGTGAACTTAGCAGTTTTAGTGAAGCTGGACGCGTTTGTGGACGATGTAAAAAGATGGTTGAAGATGTCATAAAAGAGTCGCAACAACTCATAGACCCCAATATGCCTAGAAAAACGCCAGAGGATATAAAAAGGGAACAAGAGATTGCAAAAGTTCAACAACGAATTGATAAATTTAACACGCTGCACCCAATGAACAGCCTAACAACAGAGAATCTCAAATCAGCCATGAACTCTTTGGATATTGCAGAACATGAAGTCAACAGCTGGGTATCAATGGTCACTGCCAATATGCAACTTCACCCAAATTTTGAGGATGTGGTTGAAAAAGGGGTTAAAAGTCTAAACAAGATTCCCATTATCTGGTTGGAGTTGGCTGATTGTAGTGGAAACTCGGAAGCCTTTATCAAATCCACCAACCCCTCTATTGAAGATTTAATTTTTGATTATATCTCTTTGGATTATCATGAGTTGCTGATGAGTGCGAGTGGCGACCAGAGCGAGACGGTGCTAGAGGATATTGTCAAAAATCAAAAAGGTGAATATATCTTAATCGTTGAGGGGGCAGTTCCTCTAGCGATGGAGGGAAAATATCTAAGAATCGGTGCAAAAGGTGAAACAGGAATTGAACTCTTAAAAAAGTGTGCCAAAGATGCCAAACTTATCTTGGCAGTAGGCAGTTGTGCCTTAGATGGTGGCGTGGTAGCCTCAACCCCCAATCCAACAGGTGCTGTGGGTGTGGCTAAAGCACTACAACGAAATGACATTATCAATCTGCCAGGCTGTCCTGTCAATCCAACCAATATCGTGGGGACACTCCTCTCCTATATTATGTTTGAAGAGCTACCAAAACTCGATAAATTCAATCGTCCTCTCTGGGCATATGCCTCCAGAGTACATGATGATTGTGAACGAAGAGGAAACTATGAGCTTGGAGAGTTTGTCAAAGAGTGGGGAGACGAAGGGGCTAAAAAAGGGTGGTGTCTCTTTGAGATGGGGTGTAAAGGTCCTTATACCAATGTTAACTGCCCTACTATGAAATTTAATAGTGATACCAGTTGGCCCGTTCAAGCTGGACATGGATGTATGGGGTGTACTGAGGTTGGCTTTTTTGATAGGTTTGCTCATGAGAGGAAAGTGGACTAAAGTCTCCGATTCCAAATGAGTTTTGCAAGAAGTATATTAATAAAAAAGAGGAAAAAAATGAAAAACCTACCAATAGGAATCCAAACATTCCAAAAAATAAGAGATAAAAAAGAAAACTACATTTATGTAGACAAAACTGATTTAGCTTTAAATCTAATAAATAGCAGTGGATACTACTTCCTCTCACGCCCACGCCGTTTTGGTAAATCTCTTTTTTTAGATACGCTCAAAGATATATTTGAGGCTAAAAAAGAGCTGTTTGAGGGACTTTATATTTATGATAAGTGGGATTGGGAGACTGCTTATCCTGTGATTCATATTAGTTTTGGTGCAGGGGTTGTTAAAAGCATAGATGATTTAGATTTAACCATTCAAGAACTTATAGAAGATAATGAACGAAGACTAGACTTGCATTGTAAAACCAATAGCCAACATAAAAAATGTTTACGCGAATTAATACGAGTTGCCTATAAAAAATATAATCAAAAAGTAGTCATACTAATAGATGAATATGATAAACCTATTTTAGATAATGTTACCAATAAAAAGTTGTCCAAAGAGATACGAGATAAGTTAAAAAATATTTATTCTGTTATCAAAGACAGTGACCGATATGTAAAGTTCGCATTTTTAACAGGAGTAAGTAAATTTTCACGAGTTAGTCTTTTTAGTGGATTAAATAACTTAGAAGATATATCATTAGATGAAAGATATGCAACTATTTGTGGTTATACCCATCAAGATGTAGAGACTCATTTCGAGGAACGATTAGATAGGGTTGATTTGGATGAATTAAAGAAGTGGTACAATGGTTATAACTTTTTAGGCGAAGGAGTTTATAATCCATTTGATATATTACTCTTTTTCTCCAAAGGAAAATCTTATCGGAACTATTGGTTTGAAACAGGTAATCCTTCTTTTTTGATTGAAATACTAAAACAGAAAAACTATTTCTTACCAAATTTAGAAAATGTAGCCATCAGTGAAAGTGACTTAGGTAGTTTTGATGTTGATGATATTAAAATAGAAACTCTGCTTTTTCAAACAGGATATTTAACAATAAAAGAGGTTAAAACGATATTTAATCAAAGAATTTATCAGTTAACTTATCCTAATCTTGAAGTTAGAACAGCTTTGAATGAGAATATTTTCAAGTATCTTTTGACAGATAGTTCTCTTCCTAAAATGCCCATATTAACTGCTATATTAAACAAAGATATGGAACAGTTTAAAAAAGAGATTTATCAACTTTTTGCATCACTTCCCTATAACTCTTATGTAAAAAATGATATTCAAAACTATGAGGGTTATTATGCCAATGTTATGTATGCTTATTTAGCAGGATTGGGTATTCAATTTATAGCCGAAGATGTAACCAATCTAGGACGAATTGATTTAACCATTGCCACCCCTGATATGAGCCAAGTTTATGTGATTGAATTTAAAGTTGTAGATAATAAAAATCAAAAGGGAAAAGCATTGGAGCAGATAAAAAAGAATAAGTATTATGAGAAGTATAAAGAGAAAGCAGATGAGTTAATTATTATTGGGATTGAGTTTTCAAAAAAAGATAAAAATATCTGTAAGTTTGAGTGGGAGTTAATAGAATAGTTTCTTCAAGCCCAAAGGCTCGAAGAAATGATGTAAGCTAAAGAGACTAAATCTCCTCAGCCACATGAACATCATAAAGAACATCATCCATAGGATGACGATACATAGGCATCGCCAATCTCTTCTCATCAAGCACATGCCCGATAAATCCGATTGAACGACCAACAATAAAGAATGCGTTTAGCGTACCAGACGCGATAAACTCATCAATCTCATTCTCTTCATATCCTAATGCTCTCCACATATCAACCATCAAGATTCCGATAGTACCATCAACATTAAGAATTAAGTTCTCTTTTTTAGATGTTGTCAATGCTTCAACTGTTCTTGCATAGTCAAGAAGTGGTGTTGCAGGGAAGTTGTCAGCAGCGAAGTTCATAAGTCCTGTAACTCTAAGGTCAGGGTTCTTTAGTGACTTAATTCTGTGACCGATTCCTGGAATTGGAATACCTTGCTTCTTCATGTGTCCTAAGAACTCTTTTGGAGACAAGTTGTTGTCATCAGCATATTTGAAATGCTCTGCAGCACCATCAATCGCTCCACCAAATCTAGGTCCAATAGTAAGAAGTCCAGTTACAAGTGACTCAACAACTGATTTTCCTGCTCTTGCCGTTACTTTTGCGTTGTGCGCTCCTGATACTGCTGGTCCGTGGTCTGCTACGGTTTTAAGTACCGTTTCGATGAACTCTGTAGCCCATTTTGGATACTGTTTTT
>NZ_JAACKB010000210.1 GCF_010892395.1 Sulfurovum sp. bin170 | reverse complement strand
TATTTATAAATATTGGGATATTTATGACTTCTACTCTATGGAGAAAAATAAAAAAAGTGAAGATGAGATTCTGTATGATTTAGAGGATTTAATCATCGACTCTTGTCAACTTAGAATGGTATCTGATGTTCCTGTTGGCGTTTTTCTAAGTGGAGGGTATGATAGCTCCACTGTGACAGCACTTCTACAGAAAAATAGTAAAGAGAAAATCAGAACTTTTACCATTGGATTTATGGAAAAAGAGTTCAATGAAGCCAATGATGCGAAAAAAATTGCTAACTATCTAGGAACAGACCATACAGAATACTACTGCACGGCAGATGATATGTTAAAACTAGTAGACAAACTTAGCTACCATTGGGATGAACCTTTTGCTGATGACTCTGCACTACCTACAATGATTGTCTCTCAACTAGCCAAAAAAGATGTCTCTGTTGCACTCTCTGCAGATGGTGGGGATGAAGTCTTTTTCGGTTATAGCAAATATTTTGCAATAAAAAAGATAGAAGCACTGAGAAAATCAAAATTCAGATTCAGATATAGAGTTTTGAAAATAGTTGCAAACACGCTAAATGAAACTAGTGTGACTTTTTTAAATTCACTGCTTCCAAAATCGAAAAAAGAGTCAAATATTGCTGATAAATTCAAAAAATTCAAAAATATGATTAATTCCAATAGTTCAGAAGAGATGTTCATTAGAGCTAGTTCAGTAGTAGAAGCTAGTTTTTTAGATGATGTTCTGGTCGATGGAGCATTTAAAAATTTTGAAAAAGTCTCATTTGGAGATTTTAAAAAGAATAGTAACCTAGACACAATTGACCAGATGATGGCAATGGATTATAAAACATTTATGGTAGATGATGTTCTCTGCAAAGTAGATAGAGCTACGATGAGTCTCTCTTTGGAGGGGCGTGAACCTCTTCTTGACCATAGAATAGCGGAGTATATGGCTAGGGTTCCTTCAGATATTAAGTATAAAGATGGCGATGGGAAATATCTTCTGCGTAAAGTACTTAATAGATATATACCCAAAAGCATAACAGATAGACCAAAATCAGGCTTTACAGTGCCTCTGAAATTTTGGATTCTAAATGAGTTAAAAGAGGAGGCACTCAGTGCTTTAGAGAATAAGATATTAATAGAGGATGCAATTATTAAAGAGTCCTCTTTAAAAAAAATTAGTGAAGATCTGAAAAATGGGAAAATAGAGAATCCAACTTTTATATGGATGATAATGGTATATGTTATGTGGAGGAAAAAATGGTAAGAGAGACAAATTTAATATTTTTAGGGGGAGAGGATGTCAGTAGCCGTATAGAGATTTCAAAAAAATTTATAAAACTTGGTTACAACATCAATATTATTGGTACAGAAAAAGAGGATAAGTTTATTCAAAACAGTATTGATTATGAGCAGTATAGTTTTAGTAGAGAATTTGGAGCATTTAGTGATATAAAATCTATCTTGAATCTACGAAAAATTTTAAAAGAGAAAGAGGAGAATACTATTGTTCATGCGTTTGATACTAAACCTACAATATTTTTGCCACTAGCTTCAATTGGACTGAAAAATATTAAGGTAAGTAGAACTATTACAGGTATGGGGCGTATATTTACAGAAGATAATCTAAAAAATAGGCTTCTAACAAAAGTCTATAATATTGTTCAAAAATCAATTAAGCCAAGAGTTGATTTTACTATATTTCAAAATGATGATGATGCTAAATATTTTTCACAACACAACCTATCTGCTGAAGATAAATCAAAAACTATCAAGAGTAGTGGTATTGATTTGCAAAACTTTAGCACAGAAATTGATAAAAGTAGAGTAGAAAAATTGGTAGAAGAGTTGTCGATTGATAAGAGTCAAAAAACATTTATTCTAGTTAGTCGAATGGTAAAACAGAAAGGAATTTTGACCTATCTTAAAGCTGCGAAGTTGTGCTATGAAGAGGGGTATAGATATAACTTTCTATTGGTAGGTCAACTTGATACAGATGAGTCAATTAAACTTGAAGAGATCGAGGCTTATGGTGATTTCGTAAACTATTTAGGTAGAAGAGAAGATATAAAAGAGCTACTCTCACTTTCAGATATTTTTGTACTGCCAACTTACTATAGAGAGGGCGTTCCAAGAGTACTGTTGGAAGCATCAGCTATGGGATTAGGATTAATTACAACGAATATGCCAGGGTGTAAAGATGTTGTGACCGATGAGTATAACGGTAAATTAATGGAGATAGAGAATGAAAAAGATCTCTGTAGCAAGATGATATATATGGCTGAGAACAGAGATAAGCTAGAGATATATCAAAAAAATGCAAAAGTTAAAGTGGAAGAGTTTGACCTAGATAGAGTAGTTGAGAATTATCATAATGTATATAAAAAAATAGGAGTATAAAATGTGGAAAGTACAACTGTTTAAACTAAATTACGACCATAGAGAGAGTGAAGCTGTCAAAGATATAGTTGATAGTGGATGGATAACTATGGGTGAAAAGACAAAAGAGTTTGAGGATAAGTTTGCTGATATGTTAGGTGGAGATATTTACGCTACAGCAGTATCTAGTGCAACAGCATCACTTCATATGGCACTCTTGGCACTGGATATTAAATCTGGTGATGAGGTGATTATCCCTGCTCTTACTTTTGTGGCTGATATTAATGTGGTTCGAATGGTGGGAGCCACACCCATACTTGCTGATTGTAGCAATTATAATAACTGGAATATCACCGCACAGACTATAGAAGAGCAGATTACTGATAAGACAAAAGCTCTTATTTTGGTTCATTTTGCTGGTTATCCATGTGAGATGGATGAGATTGTAGAGCTTTGTAACAGACAGAATATTGCTCTTATTGAAGATTGTGCTCATGCCCCTGATGCGAAATACAAAGGTCAAGCTTGTGGAACATTTGGTGATTATGGATGTTTTAGCTTCTTTACCAATAAAAATCTATCTGTTGGAGAGGGTGGGATGTTGACCACCAAAAGTGAGAAACTTGACCAACAGGCAAAGTACTTTAGAAGTCATGGGATGACAGCCCTTACACTAGATAGACACAAAGGACGAGCCATCACCTATGATATTGCACAGTCAGGACTTAACTATCGTATTGATGAGATGCGTTCTAGTTTGGGACTCGTGCAACTTGATAAATTGGATGATGCAAACCGTAGTAGAAAACTTTTGGTGGAGCGATATATCGCAAATCTATCAGAGGTCAAAGAGTTCTCTATTCCATTTAGAGATTTGACAAATATTGAGTCGGTATATCATATTTTTCCAATCCTTTTAAACCATGGGATAGATAGAGTAGCTCTTATTGGACGACTCAAAGAGATGGGGATTCAATCCTCTATTCACTATCCTGCATTTAAAGATTTCAGAGCATTTAGAGAGATTGGACTGAACTCTGCTCCTATAGCTGAGGATATTGCAACTAGAGAACTGACTCTCCCACTCTATCCAACCATGACATTTGATGAGGTTGATTTGGTGTGTGAAAGTCTCAAAAAAAGTTTAGACAACTTGCAAAACTCTTTGGAATCGGAGACTTTAGTCCCGAACATTACGAGGCTAAAGCCATCGGTTCATAGTTTAGCAAAAAAAATATTAGGAGGTAAGTAGCATGAATATACTGAATTTAATCGGTCGAGAGGATGAACTGTTTGATGAAGATATGCAGAGATTTGGTGAAGAGTTAAGCTCTATTGTCGAGAGTTCCTCATTTCTAGTTATTGGTGGTGCGGGAAGTATCGGACAGGCTGTTACCAAAGAGATTTTTAGACGCAATCCTAAAAAACTGCATGTGGTTGATATTAGTGAAAACAATATGGTTGAGCTAGTTAGAGATATACGAAGCTCTCTAGGTTATATTGATGGTGAGTTCAGAACCTTTGCACTAGATGTTGCTAGTAGGGCTTATGATGCTTTTATCAAGTCTGACGGAGAGTATGACTTCGTACTAAATCTCTCGGCTCTAAAACATGTAAGAAGTGAAAAAGACCCCTTTACATTGATGAGAATGATTGAGGTCAATATCGAAAATACCATCAAAACCATTGAGCAGTCAAAAAAGCATGGTGTCAAAAAATACTTCTGTGTCTCAACGGATAAGGCTGCCAATCCTGTCAATATGATGGGGGCATCCAAACGCATTATGGAGATGTTTTTGATGCAAAAGAGTTTGGATATTCCAATCTCAACAGCACGATTTGCCAATGTAGCTTTTAGTGATGGTTCTTTGCTCCATGGATTTAATCAGCGTATCCAAAAGAGACAACCACTCTCCGCTCCTACTGATATTAAACGATATTTTGTAACACCAAAGGAGTCAGGAGAGCTTTGTCTGATGAGCTGTCTGCTTGGAGAGAATAGAGACATATTTTTTCCTAAGTTGAGTGAAAAACTACATCTTATCTCATTTGCTGATATTGCTGTTAAATATCTTGAAGAGATTGGCTATGAACCATATATTTGCAAAACAGAGGATGAAGCAAGAAGTTTTTTTACTCAAAATTCAAAATTCAAAATTCAAAATTCAAAAAAGTGGCCTTGCTATTTCTTTGAGAGTGATACTACAGGTGAGAAAGATTTTGAAGAGTTTTTTACCGACAAAGAGATTTTGGATATGGATAGATTTGAAAATTTAGGAGTAATAAAAAATGAACCTATATTTGATGAGAAAAAGTTAGAGTACTTTTTATCAAAAATAGAGAATATTAAACAGCAAGATAGATGGGCTAAAGAGGAGACAATTGAGCTCTTTTTTAGAATGATTCCAGACTTTGGTCACAAAGAGACTGGTAAATTTTTAGACAATAGGATGTAGTTATGCAAAGATTATTTGATATATTTTTTTCAGGATTAGCGTTAATGGTTTTTTCGCCTTTTTTAATTCCAGTAATGATAGTTTTACGATTTACAGGAGAGGGTGAGATTTTTTATATACAGCAAAGAGTAGGTAAAAATGGTGATATGTTTGGACTATTTAAATTTGCTACGATGCTAAAAGATAGCCCAAGTATGGGAACTCAAACGATTACAGTTAAAGGTGACTCAAGAGTACTACCTTTTGGTAAATTTTTACGACAAACAAAAATCAATGAGTTACCTCAACTTCTAAATATCTTAATAGGAAATATGAGTGTTATAGGCCCAAGACCTCAAACCAAGCGTTGCTTTTTTGCTTTTCCAAAAAAATCACAAAATGCAATTATTGAGGTAAAACCAGGTCTTTCAGGTATCGGTTCTATTATCTTTAGAGATGAAGAGTCTATGTTAGATGACAATAAAGTTGATAGATTGAAATTTTATGATAATATTATAGCCCCTTATAAAGGTGAGCTAGAGCAGTGGTATGTAGCAAATCAAGGTATATCAACATATATGAAGCTAATCGTTCTGACTGTTTGGGTTGTTCTATTTTCAAAAAGTAGAGTATATCAGAGAGTTTTCAGTAATCTACCAACTGTTTCAAAAGAGTTAAAAGGTTATTTATAATAGACTTCTTGCAAAACTTATTTGGAATCGGAGACTTTAGTCCCGAACATGACGAGGCTAGAGCCATCGGTTCCTTATATGCAATCTGCATTTTCGGAATCGGCGTGTTTACACCCGAACTATTTGGTTTAAAAAAAGCTTAATTCAATGGTATTGGACTTTAGTCCCGAACATGACGAGGCTAAAGCCATCGGTTCCTAACTTTGGAAGAATTTTAATAAAAAAATAAAAAGGTATTAGATGAGAATAAGTGTGATAGGCACAGGATATGTAGGTTTGGTTAGTGGAGTATGTTTTGCAGAGATGGGAAACAGTATAATATGTGTAGATATTGATAAGAAAAAAGTAGCCGAACTAAAAGAGGGGAAAATTCCCATCTATGAACCGGGTTTAAAGACTATGGTTTTAGAAAACTATAAAAAAAAGAGTATCAAATTCACTACCGATATTAAGGAGGCTCTGGATAATTCAAATATCTGTTTTATCGCTGTTGGTACACCTATGGGAGAGGATGGAAGTGCTGACTTACAATATGTCCTTGCCGTAGCAAAGTCAATTGGTGAAAATATGAAGCATCATATGTTTGTAATTGATAAAAGTACTGTTCCTGTAGGTACTGCCGATAAGGTAAAAGAGATGATTCAAACCCAACTTGATATTCGCAGTTCAAATTTGACTTTTGATGTTATTTCAAATCCTGAGTTTCTAAAAGAGGGTGCAGCAATTGAGGATTTTATGAAGCCTGACCGTGTTGTAATTGGAGCTGATTCACAAGAGGCTATTGATGTCATGAAAGAGTTATATTCACCTTTTACACGAAGTCATGACAGGTTTATCTCTATGGATATCAAGTCTGCTGAGATGACTAAATATACAGCAAATGCGATGTTGGCTACCAAAATCTCTTTTATGAATGAGATATCCAATATCTGTGAGAGAGTTGGAGCAGATGTCAATCAAGTTCGTAATGGTATAGGAAGTGATAGTCGGATTGGGTACTCTTTTATCTACCCTGGTTGTGGATATGGTGGTTCCTGCTTCCCAAAAGATGTACAGGCACTGGCTAAGACAGCCAAAGATTATGGATATATACCTAAAATTCTTGACGCTGTTGAAGAGGTAAACTATGCACAGAAGCGAGTGATTTCAGATAAGGTTGTTAAAAAGTTTGGAGAGAACTTGGAGGGTAAATCATTTGCTGTTTGGGGATTGGCATTCAAACCAGAAACAGATGATATGAGAGAGGCTAGTTCTATTGTGGTTATCAATGAACTTACCAAAAGAGGAGCCAAGATTAAAGCTTATGACCCAAAAGCACGACACGAAGCAGAGAACTTTTATCTCAAAGGTAATGAGCGTGTAGAGTATGTTGATAGCAAATATACAGCCCTCTCTGATGTAGATGCTCTTATCCTATTAACAGAGTGGAAAGAGTTTAGAAGTCCTGACTTTATAGAGATGAAGAAACGACTTAAAAATGCTATTATCTTTGATGGGCGTAACCAATACAACAGAGATACTTTAGCAAAAAGTGGATTCAGATACTATCAGATAGGAGTTCAGTAGTTCCATTAATAACCAATCCAACATTTTTAATACCATGCTGTTTTACCATATCTTCTAAGTTAGAGACAAATGATTTTTTAGCAATCTGCTCTCGTATAACAATGAGATTTATATCAGCATGTTGCATGAGATATAGCGTATCGGCTACCATAGAGAATGGAGCAGTATCTATAAATATAAAATCATACTCCTTTTTTAGCCTAGCTATAAGCGACTCCAGTTTGTCAGATAGAATCAAATCAGAGGGATTTGTTACACTGTGTCCAGCTGTAATAATATCTAGGTTTGGATAGGCAGTGGGTAGGATAATATCTTCAATCTTATCGCGTTTGTTTAGAAGATAGTCGCTTATCCCTTTGTCATTGGTTATGTTAAAGTAGTTATGAATTTCTGGTCTATATAGATTTAGGTCTATGACAATAGATCTGTAGTCTGCCATCTGAAATATAGCACACAGATTTGCTGTTATTACTGTTTTTCCCTCTTTGGGTGCATTGGATGTTACTAAAATTATATTACTTTTGTCAACTTTCCGTATAAATTGAAGAGTTGTCCGTATGCTACGAAAATTCTCTGATAACTTTGACTCTGGATGATCTGAAATCTCAAATCCTGTATCTGCTGTGATAGGTAAAGAGCCATATATAGGCAAAGTAGTAAGGCGTTCAACCTCCTTTATATTTTGAACTCTATTAATCATAAAATTACGCAAAAGGGATAATAACACAGCAAAGACAGAGCCAAACAGGGTGAAAATCACTAAGCTTGATAACCTTTTTGGTTTAATGGGTATACCGTTTGAATAGGCTCTATCAACTATCTCATAATCAGAAATAGTTGCTACTTTTTTCATCTCATTTTCTGATTTTTTCTCAAGAAGATATGAGTACATCTTCGAATTTACCTCATAGTTTCGTCTTAATCCGATAAGCTGTTTCTCTTTTGTTGGTAGAGTTTTTAGACTCTCTTCATACTCTTTTTTTAGAGAGATTAAATCTTTCTTTCTAGCTGATATATTGGATTTTAGACTCTCTATATTTAACAAAATGGTTCTCTTGCTTCTGGCTATATCTCTTCGTACAGCTCTCAAATCAGGGTGTTTCTCTGTAAAATCTCTTCTTAGTTCACTTGCTCTTCTTTGCAGGTCTTGTAGTCTCTCTATAACTCTAATGGTAGGCTCATCTTCAAGTTCACGCAGAGTGGGGGTAATACTATCAAGATTTTTATTATGTTTTACAAATGTTAGTAGATTTGAGATTAGTCTCTCTCTTATACTATTTTCAGAGAGTTCAACCTCAACAGTGCTAAGTCTGTTTATAAGTGCTTCTGATTGAATAGATGGTTCAATAACAGAGTTTGAGACTCTATACTCTTCGAGTTGACTCTCTGATAACTTCAATTTTTTTCCTGTATTACCCAATTGCTCCTCGATAAAATCCAATATCTTATTGTTTTTTTTACTCTTGTCTTTTATACTTTGTGCTATATATACATCTACTAGAGCATTAATATATGCCGTAGCTCTGGATGGGGAGGTGTCTTGATAGGCAACTTTTATGAGAGAGACATTCTCATTTAGTCTGGATACTTTTAGATTTTTTCTAATTATCTTCTCATATATATTCCTATTATTGCCATTAAATTTAAAATATATTGGTTTTTTTAATTTGGATTTTTTATCAACAATAAATCTAAATTTATTTGTTTTAACACTCTCTCCATAGTTATAAATTTCTGAAGCTATAGTATCATCTATCTTGATGCGAAAGCCATCACCTGCAGGTATGAGTTTTATTTTTTCACCTAAAATATCCTTATTAAAAAATTTTATCTCTCTAATATCAATCGGAAATTCTAAAAATATCTCAACCTCCTTATAACCCTCCTCTTTAAAATATTGTATTTTTAGATCTATTTTCTCAATAGGTTTTTTATTTGCCAGTCTCTCAATAGCTCTGTTATTTGTATAGAAAGTCTTTAAAATAGCTAACTCTTGGTCAACTTCACTATTACCCGATATTGACAAAGCACTACTAAGGGGGTCAATATCTCGCAGTCTCTCCCCTCCTCTAGTTTCAGATTTGATTTTGATAATGGCATAAGACTCATATATTGATGGCTGAAAATATAGATACAGAAGAGTCAATATAGCCGATATGGCTGTGATTGAGAATATTGACCACTTGTAGGGTTTAATGGTTGAAAATAGCTCTACAAGAGGATTCTCTTCTGTTTTCTGTTTACTTCTGCTTATCATCGCATCTCTTATTGTGATAATAGTCTAATAGTAAGAAATGGTGTCAGGGCATTGGTGATAAGCTGAAAAATTGGATTAATTTCACCCACTTTACTGTTAAACACAGCCATACCTTTTGGAACAACATATACAATATCATTAGGACGAATCATCTGATTTGCTGTTGCGATAGAGTTTGCATCGGTGAGACTTATAATCTTTGTCTGTACACTATCTCCATAATTCTTTAGTATCATGATAGATTGTCTGTTGGCACCTCTTGTCAAATCACCCGCCACAGAGAGTAGTTGTAGAAGTGGAATCTGCTCATTTCTAAGCTCTATAGGCCCAGGATTGTTTACCTCACCAAGAATAAATGCTCTTTTATTCACAACCTCTACCTGTATACTTGGATGTCGAAGATACTCTCTAAATCTACTCTCTAACCTATGTTGAGCTTCTGGTTGCGTTAATCCTGCGATTTTTACATCATCGATAAGTGGCAATCTGATGATTCCATTGGAGTTAACAAGCAACCCTTGACCCAAACCACCATCTGTACCTAAAGTTCCATTATTGGTACTAAGCTCTGGTCGTTTATATGTGATAATGGATACTCTATCGTGTGGACGAATCTTATATTCAAATTTTGCAGAATCAATATAGGTTGTCTCCATAGTACGATTCAGATTCTCTGCTCTGCTACCATCTTGTATAGATGGACTTTGATTAAAAAGAACAAACTCCTCTTTTATGCTACATGCTGTTAGGTTTATCAATATTATTATATATAATATAACTCTCTTCATCTCTATATTTCCTTTTAAAATCATTAACCATCTAGTTAATTCTATTCTATTTTATTTATATTTTAACATAAAAAGAGTGAATATCAAAAT
>NZ_JAACKB010000209.1 GCF_010892395.1 Sulfurovum sp. bin170 | reverse complement strand
GTCAATTTATTGCACCACAAAACAGGCTAGAAACCTCTTTTTTATCTACCAATTTCATATTTGGTGCAATAAATTGCACCCTACGATTGAAATGCATAGGTTCTTACACAGTCTCCTCCTGCGTGGGAGTGTATATGAAACTCTCGTATGCATTGCCGAGGACGGATGGGAACGAGGGATGCAGTTAAATATGGGTTTAAACCTCACTCTCCTTAACACCCACACCCTCTTTCCATCAAAGACAATCCCAAAGCTCAAGATATGCTCATGACCTCTTTTCTGAACCAAAGAGATATACTCTCTATCTTCAATCTGTTTAACAGTTGAAGAGTAGAGTGATTGTAATATTGACAATCAAATTATAAGCATAGCATCACCATAAGAGAAAAAGCGATAGTTTTTACTAATAGCTTCATGGTACAGTTCTAGTGTCTTCTCTCGACCTACAAAAGCAGAGACAAGCATGATAAGTGTACTCTTTGGTAGATGAAAGTTGGTAAGAAGATGAGTTACTCTCTTGGGTCTGTTGTACGGATTGAGAAATAGGTCACACTCTCCATCTACTTTGCCTGTTCGTGAAAAATACTCTACCGTTCGTGTAACTGTTGTACCAATTGCTAAGATAGGTTTTTCACTCTTTAAAATCTCTGCACTCTCTAAAGGAATATGAAAATATTCAGAGTGCATAGGGTGTTCCAATATATTTTCTACGGCTACAGGTTTAAATGTACCTGCTCCTATATGTAGGGTGATTTTGTGAGTTTGGTGTCTCTGCTCTAGTGCTTCAAAAAGTTCAGGTGTAAAGTGCAGAGATGCCGTAGGTGCTGCAACTGCTCCTGCATTTTTAGCAAATAGTGTTTGGTAGTCTATCTCATCCTCTTTGTTATCCGTTCGATGCATATAGGGAGGTAGAGGGATATGACCTATCTTATCTAGTATGAGAATCAACTCCTCAAAACGAATATCTTTCGTATGATGTTTAAATCTTACTACTCTGGAACCATCACTATTGAGCTTTGTTACGGTTGCCATAAGAGTATCATCAAAAAAGAGTTCGGTTTCTATTTTTACTCTTCCTCTAATCATCACTAGATAGTCTGTAGCGTTTATCGGTTTGTTAAAGAGAAGTTCAACTCTTCCTCCACTCTTTTTTTTGCCAAATATTCGAGCTTTTATCACTTTTGTATCATTGAGAAAAATATCGCACTCAATTGGTAGATATTCTAGTAGATTTTTAAAAGTTGTATGAGTAGTAGTATCTGTCTCCCTATTATAGACAAGGAGTTTTGCAGAGTCTCTAGGTTGTACAGGATGTTGTGCTATGAGATGAGCAGGAAGCTCATAATCATAGCTACTGGTTAGTAGTTCGTTTTTGTTCATATGTTAGTTTAGTTGTTTTGGCTCATCAGCTTTTACTGTATCTTTATTATCGTCGTTATCATCATCATCTTCATCCTCAGCCTTGTATGGGTTAACCATCCTTACAATTATGATAGAGAGACCATAAAGCAAAATCAGTGGACCAGCCATTAGAAGTTGAGTAATAACATCTGGTGGAGTTAATATCGCTGCAAATACAAAGATAAGAAGAACAGCATAACCAAAGAAGTCTTTTAGGTTTTTATCATCAACTAGACCCAATACACCCAAAAAGAATAGAATAACAGGCAGTTCAAAAGCAACACCAAAACCAAACAGTATTTTGGTAAAGATACTTATATATTCATCAAGTGTCTGCAAGAAGTTAACCAGCTTACCTGCAAATATCCATAAAAATTCAAATCCTAAAGGGATAACCACATAATAAGCAAATGCTGCACCAATCAAAAACATAAGTGTAGAGATAGAGACAAATGGTATGACATATTTCTTCTCATTATCATAAAGCCCAGGAGCAATAAATGCCCACAGTTGAGCAAATACAACAGGCAGTGCAAAGATAAAGCCTGTAAAGATAGAGATTTTGAGTGCTGTAAAGAAGATACCAATACCACCGATAAATGGGTCTTTTTGTTCATTTGCTATAAGTATATCTACAAGAGGAGCTTTTGCAAAAGCGATAATATATTGGTTAAATCCAAATGCTACAAAAGCAAAAACTATAATAACTCCAACAGAGATTCCAAGTCTCTTTCTAAGTTCAATTAGATGTGGTCTTAAATTTTTAAACATTATCTGTCACCCTCATCTTTTCTCTTTGTTACTGCCGACTCATCCTGTTTTGGCTCAACAGGTGTCGCTTTTGGAATTTCTGTTAGACTACTTTTGATAGAGTCTAGCTCATCATTAAGGCTATTCATAGGATTAATATTTTTAAATCCTTGTAACTCATCGGTCGCCGCATCAAGTTTTGCTTTGTATCCCATCGCTTCCTCTTTTAGTTCAGAAATCTTCACCTCATCATCTATCGCGTTTTTTGCATCACCAATAGCTTTTTTGGCACCTTTAATAAATTTGGCTATTGATACCATCGCATCTGGTAGCTTATCTGGTCCTAAAAATAGTATAGCTACTATGGCGATTAGGAGTATCTCTGTAAAACCCATTCCAAACATTCGTTTTCCCTCACTGTTTCAATTACTGTTATTTTACCTAAAAAGGTTGAGAGTTAAGCCAAAAGTTTTTGATGAGAAAAAAATATAGTATAATATCTATTAAAATTATATACTAAGGATTCTATTTTGGACAGAGGTTTACTTGTATTTATCGCTATTGGGATTGTTGCTATCTATCTTACTACTACTTTTGTTGACACTATACAAGATGATGAGAGATACCAAAAGAGTGGCTATAGTGAAAATACTCAAGATAACGATGAGCAGTATCAAGCTATAAATAGTATAGGAGATGTAGTTTTGGATGTTAGTAGTGTGGATGCCAAAACACAGATTAAAGTATGGAATAGAAGTGAGATGAAAAATGAGTTTTTGACTAATTTCCCTAATTTTGTAGATATGAGAGATTTTATAGGAGATAAAATAGTGGGAAATGCGTTGCAACAGAGACTTAGAGAGACTATTGATACTATAGAGGAGAGATTTGTCGCTGGTGAGATTGGTGCAGATGAGGCGAAGAGGAAATTTACTCTATAAGATACAAAGCCAACTCATCACTCAGAAAAAAATTTCTATTTTGATAAACTCCATTGAGTTTTTCCAATTTTCCCTGCTCCACTAAAAAGTCAGCTCTTTTTTTTATATTATCAGTCAAAATAGACTTATCCACCCCAATAGAGGAGCGAAGACCCAAAAATATCTTTTCGGTTAAAAGCTCCTCTTTGGTCAAAATTTCCTCTTTTATATCCAATGGATTTTTGATATAGGAGTCTATATCTGTAGTTGGATAGAATCGTCTATTTTTTCTAAATCCAACAGCACC
>NZ_JAACKB010000208.1 GCF_010892395.1 Sulfurovum sp. bin170 | reverse complement strand
ATAAAAGATAAAAGGAATTATAAAATGAGAATAAGTGTACTAGGGATTAATAAAAATGAGCTACAGAGTGGAAAAAACTTAGCAGAGATGGGAAATGAGATTATCTATGTATGTAAAAATGATGAACGGATTGCTGATATAAAAAGGGGATACTATTCAGATGGTGAAAAAGATATACTAAAGAGTATAAGAAAAGAGAAACGAGTTAACTTCACAGCTGATTTGAGAGAGGCACTATACGGTAGTAGTATGTGTTTTATCTCTGAGAGTAATATAGGAGGTACTGGTGAACTTTTTACTATTCTATCAAATGCAAAAGAGGTAGGAGCCAATATGAGTAGCCACACTTTTATAATAGACCGTTCTACACTAGCTGTCAGTAGAGTTCATCAGATAAAAGATACTGTCCAGTCAGAACTGGATAAAAGAGCCTCAAACCTGACATTTGAAGTGATATCTGACTCTAGTTTTTTAAGAGCATAACAAAAAACTTCTCTTTTTGCCAAAAATTTTAAATTTTATAATATAATGTCACAAAAAATGGCAAAAAGAGTTTTTATGATTTTTCAATCAATAATCAAATTTATCCCTGCTCTACTATATAGCATAGTTTTTATGGGACTTTTCTACTGGCAATTTATATCTGTTTATGGTTTCATTATAGACCACTATAAAGAGTCAAAACTGTTTATACTATATGGATATCTATTTGTCTATCTTTTTGGAGTTCCTATAGTTACAATTACAGTTATCAACCTGCTTCATCAATATCTTATTAAGAGTGTAGCTTTTGTAGCTATTACTATAATAACACTGTTAATATTTTATGGATTATCTTTTTCTGATTTTTATCATATAATAGAATTTTTTATCTCCCATCCACTTCCATCTGACTCTATTATGGGTATGATTTTCTTTATAGTTCTTTCTATTGGATATAGTTTGTACAGTATAGGTATACTCTTTTTTAGACAGAGTATACCACTATCTCATATTGTGATTTTTTTAGGAATAGGCACATTTTATAGTGCTGGGTTTATACACTATTATTGTATGCCACTTCTGTAGGGTGCTGTTTTCTAACGCACCTTTTATTACAATAATAAATATATTTTATTCTTTAATCAAAAATATTCATTTTTTTGGTGCGTTAGAAAACAGCACCCTACGAAATTACCCTCTTTGGACTTCTCCCCCAAAACTAATAATCCCATACCGAAGATTTCCAACCTGTTTAAATCCAAGTGATTTCATCGCGTGTTGGACTTGAAAACTCCTACTTCCTGTATGACAATAGACGATAACTGCTCCTCTCTTCTTATCATTCTGCCCCTCAATTGCAGAGTAGAACTGTGAAGTAGGCACAAGAGCATCTGTTCCTACTATATGACCCATCTTATACTCCATCAACTCTCGAACATCAAGCATGGTAAAGTCAATCATACCTAACTCTCTAGCCTCTAGTAGAGCCTCAAGCTCATCTCCATCTAGTTGCTCTTTTGATAAAAGAGTTGTAGCCTCCTCTTTTGTTAATCCCCGAGAGTGCTGATGAACTACCTCTTCAATCTCACTATTCTGTTTTTCTGCTGTAGCATACTCTGGCGTACAGAAGATACCACAGTGACACTTCCCATCCTCTGGAATCTCTTTTTCTATAGCTGGTTTGCAAGGGCATATTCGATTATCAGCACTGTTTTGTTCATCTTTTGTCTTGCCGATAACCATAAAACAGGGACAGAACCTCTTGCCATACATCAGTCTGTTTCTTGCAAGTCCCATAGCAACACCTTCATTCACATCCTCCATAGGATGCTGTACAAAACCAAACTGACTGTTTACCTTTTCAACAAACCTCCAAGTTTTTTCTAATTCAGCCTGAAACTCTGACGAGTTCATATCAACTTGTTGCATTCTTTACCTTTATATTTAAATATAAGAGATTCTACAATAATCTAATTAATAGTTCTATTTATATCCAAAATAATCTCTTCAAAAAGTTCAGATATATCATTTAGTAAATTTTTAGTACTATTCAAATCTATACTCAACTTCTCATCTGTAATAACTACCCCTACATCTCTAGTTACATTTATATCTGCACTTTGAATCTTTTTTTCAATCTCCTTGGCTTTCTCATCCAATTTTTTCTCCATATTTAAGAAGAAGTTATTAGTTTTATTAAAATCTATAATAATCTTCTCATTTTCAAAATTAAACCCCATCTCTTGAAGAACTGTCTCCTCAATAGTTTGATTTTTTTCAATTGAAATTTTCTCTGTAATCACCTCTTTTGTGGTAGTTTCATCACTATTTGAACAACTTAATACCATAAATAAAAAAATGACACTCAAATATATTTTAATATATTTAAACATGCTTATACTCCTTTTTTAAACAAATTATAGCATAAATAGTAGTGACATTAAGTGACAACTACACAATTTCTACACAATCTTTCTGTAAATTTATATTTAATAACAGCTCATTTGTTGTTAAAACGAACATTTTATGTACGATTTACATTAAAGGGAATTTATTAAATGAGAAAAGTTAAACTATTTTCTATTGCACTACTGATTTTACCACTGCTCAATACAGGGTGTATGCAAGAGAAAGCATCTACAGTTAAACCATCTATACAGAAGAGTATAACTAAAGAGTCTAAAGACCTAAATCAATCTTCAAAACCAGAAAACAACTCAACAGCAACCATTCACCAAGAGAGCAATGAACTAGAAGCGTTAGCATTATCTGTTCAAAGTGACGAACTAGAAAAATTAGCATTGGCTGTCCAATATGAGATGGAGAGTGATGGTATACAAGGTGGTATAATAGAGATGAGTAGTCGCATAGAAGATACTACTTCTTCCTCTATTGGTGATAATTGGGTTGAGATGAGCAAAGAAGAGGAGATTATCTTGACAGCACAAGAGTTTATGGGGGCAAAATATGTATGGGCGGCTAATGGTCCAGAGTGTTTTGACTGTTCAGGCTTCACAAGATATGTCTACAAAGAGCATGGCATGACTCTACCAAGATACTCTGGACACCAAGCTAAAGTTGGAATAAAAGTAGAGTACAATGAGCTTCAAGTAGGAGATTTAGTCTTTTTTGATACTGAGAAAAAATATCGTAAAAAAGTGAATCATGTAGGTATATATGTGGGTAATGACAAATTTATACATGCAAGTTCTGCCAAAAAGAGAGTGGTTATTACATCTTTCAAAAAGAAAAGATTCTACAAAAATAGATTTTTATGGGGACAAAGAGTAGTTAGCAACAACGCTTACGCATCACTGTAGGGTCGGTAACACCGACCAAACAATAGAAATTTTCCTACGCTACAAGTGCCGCTTTTGAAGCATCTGCCACTTTTGTAAATGCTTCAGGAGCATTCATAGCCATATCAGCCAAGATTTTTCTATCAAGCTCAATATTCGCAACTTTCAGACCATGCATAAATGTTGAATAGTTCATACCATTAAGTCTTGAAGCAGCATTGATTCTAATAATCCAAAGCTTTCTAAAATCTCTCTTTTTCTGTCTTCTGTCTCTATAAGCATATACCAATGAACGCTCTAACTGCTCTTTAGCTTTTCTAAAATGTTTTCTTCTTCCACTATAGAAACCTCTAGCTTGTTTTAGAAGTTTCCTGTGTCGTCGGTGTCTAACGGTACCTGTTTTTACTCTCATGTTTTTCCTTTACCATGTATGCCTCACTGTTGTGGGTCAATAGGTGTCATTTTATTTTCAAAATGAACTTGTCCTAGCTCTCTAGGAGTTATTGCTTTTTAGAATGAGTTGTAATTAAACTATCATCTCTCTGATTTTTGGTGCATCAGCACTGCTAACCATTTTAGGACTTCTGTTTTTACGATGATGACCACCATCAACTTTAGTCAAAATGTGACTTCTAAACGCAGTCCCTCTTTTAATTTTACCAGATTTTTTAACTTTAAAACGCTTTACAGCACCTTTTACGCTCTTCATTTTTGGCATATTTTTTCCTTTCATTAGATATTACTCATAGAGAATGAGGTCGCGTATTATATCGAAATAGTTTTAAATCATGATAACAGGCTATACAGTATGTCAACATAGTAAACAATTTTTTAAAACATAATATAACCTATTTTTTGCTGTTTTATATCTATTGTGACAAAAAAAACTCATATTCTATCTCTATTACTTAATCATGACTAACTTACTAAGCTACTATTAGTTATTATATATTAATTAAATAAAATCAACAAAGGGGCATCAATATGGCATTTTTCAATAGCAAAGATAAGAACAAAAATCAAAAAAAAGAGGTTCAAACTACTCCTGAACCTAAGAAAGTTAAGCCTAAACCAACTATAGCAACCGTTATCTCAAAAGGTATAAAAGTAGCAGGTAACTTCAATGGAAATGACAACATTCAAGTTGATGGTCAACTGGATGGTAATATAGAGGGGAACAATTCAGTTCAAATAAATGGTCAACATAATGGTAATATAACTGTTAACTCTCTTACTATTGGAAGAGCTGGTAGCGTCAATGGTACAGTAAGAGCAAAAACTGTTCTAATAGAAGGCTCTCTTATGGGAGAGATTCAGTGTGGTGACTTAGAGATTGCAAGGAGTGGAACTGTATCTGACAAAATCCACTCTGTCAATCTAGTAATCCACGGTAAAGCTCTTGGAGCTATTGTCTCTGACCAGAGTGTTGCTATTACCAAAGGGAGTACCGTCAAAGCCAAAATTGACAGTAAAAAAATCAATATTAATGGTACAGTAGATGGTGAGGTATACGCTTCAGAGCTACTAGAGATTGCTCATGATGGTCAAGTTACTACTGAGAAACTTCAAAGTAGAAAAGTTGTAGTAAATGGTAAAGTAAATGGTAAAGTAATAGCTTCTGAACTGCTAGAGGTTGGAAGAAATGGATTTGTACAAGGTGAGATTACCGTCAAAAATATCAAAACTGAAGAGGGTGGACGAGTTATAGGAACAATGGTTATATACCAAGAGCCTGTAAAACAGATACAATCAGAGGTTATAGATACAGAGACAGCGTAAATAGTAAGGTGGTGCATTTATGCCCACCGAAAGTTTATAGATTTTAAATGGTGCGTTGAAAACAGCACCCTACTCAATCACTTCTATGGTCTCTTCTGCTTTAGAGACAGATATATTCTCCCCACCCACTGCTTTCATAATCACACGATTACCTTTTCTTTTTAACTTTCCATCTCCAACATAGACAGGAACAGCCATCGCACGCATTCTTGTACTACCTCCATTCTCTATTTTTGCTAAAAATCTTATATAGTAGAGACCATCTTCTGATGAGGAGGCTTTAAAGTTTAACTTATAATCATTTGTTGTATCAGAGAGAGAAAACCTCATACTATCATACACTTCACTCTCTCTTTTTAATTTCTCATCAAAATCTATCGTCACCACCATATCGCCAGCACCAATAGATGTCGTAAGAGTTACATTTATATCAGCTACCTCATTTAGACCAACTTTTGTTGCCTTATATGTAATGTCAATAGGAGCCCCTGGTTTCATACAATGTTCAAATCCAATGGTTGTCCCCTCTGCAATTTGATTATCTTTTGCCATTGCTATCTCTCCTGTTAAACCTGCCATCAATAGACAAGATAGTAGTAATTTTGTTTTTTTCATTTTTTATCCTTTTTTTAATTATTAACCGTAATATCAAAACATGGTCTTGTTTGACTAGGATTCCAAGCTACAATATCTAGCATATAATCCCCTGATGAGAGACTATATCTAGCCTCTTCTACATTTCGAACCTCTCCTCTTGATTCCTCAATTTTCTTAAATGAATCTACTTGATAGAGTGCAAAGTCTGGGTCTGAGCTACCCCAACTATTTTGACTCATTTTTATAGTATATGTGCCACCACTATAAATAGTAAATCGTACATACTTATGGTTACCTAATATATTATGATGTCCTTGTGAACCAACTCCATATTCAATAGAGGTACACACTTCTGTACTATCTCCTATTGACAAATCACTATATAGGTCATAATGATTACTACCATAGATATTATCTATGCTTGAGATATTTTCATTACTCAAAATATTATCTATTGCATTGATAGATGTAGGATTTTCATCTTTTAATCCTTTGATAAAAGAGAAGATACTTGTAAATGCAGGTGTAGTTTTTTGTGAACCAACAAGAACATCATAAATAGGTTTAAAACCAAGTGAAAGAGTATCCACCCCATCATCATTACTATCATATAAATCATATAAAATTCGTTGTATAGATGCCTCACTATACCACCCAGGTACACTTCTTGCTTGACTCTCTATATCCATAGACCAACCATCAGATTGTCTAGCTCCTAATGTATCATAATAGATTGTATCATCTGTAGCTATAGCAGACCAAGCATTACCCCACCCCTCTCCAAAAGCTAGACGAATATCTAATCTATCACCAGCAGTATGACTACCACCTATACTATCAGCCCTAGAAAATTTAGCTTCAAAATAGTGACCCCACTCATGGATAATGATATGGTCATCATACTCATCAGTATCAGAGTTGGCATCACCTAAGATATATAGACCATTTTCACCATTAAAGTGTGATGTCATTATCTGCCCATCCCTCAATGCAGATGCACTTCCATTACCTCCTAATACATTGTTAACCGACCAGTTAACAATAAGAGCTGGAAATGTAGCAGCACTATCAGCAGAAATCACTTTCTCCATAGCTTGATATATACTTCCAAGTATGGCAAAAGGTGCTGCATTTCTTGTTCCACTATAAGAGCGACCACCCCATCCACTAGAAGCATTCATATTTCGTCTTGTACTACTATTCCCTGTAGACACGAGACTACTCTCTATTACATATTGAGCATCGCCACTGGTATTATCAACTACTTTAACATCCCACCCAGTAGCACCAGCTTTTTTCATCTCTGCATATACACGAATTTTAACCTCTGTATTCTCTGGAAGATTATCTAATATATATTCCCCACTATCATCGGTGGTTGTAGTTGCAATTGTTTTACCTGTACTATCTATAACTTTTACGGTAACTTGTTTTGCAGCTTCTTTAGTAATGTTATTATAGTTAAGTCCAACACCATTACTATTGACACCTACTCTATCATAAGTTATTTTACCTATAATCCTCAAAGAATCACTTGAACTATCCGATTCATTATCGATAGGCTCAACTGACTCTAATGATGAATCGCCAGAAGCACTTGCATCATCATCTGTCGGGGTTGCCTCCATTGAACTATCTGCTGTTGTACGATCAGCTCCCTCATCTTCAATCTCAACATCACCACAAGCAGTT
>NZ_JAACKB010000207.1 GCF_010892395.1 Sulfurovum sp. bin170 | reverse complement strand
TGAGTTTACTCATAATGTTCGCAAAAGGGGTAGAAATTTACTTGATTCTTTGCTTCAGGTGTTGTTGGGGTGATAGACCTCTGAGGTTGGTATGAGCCTAGTAATTATTAGTTTTTTTCTGTGAGACCTCTGAGGTTGGTGTGAGCCTAAAAATTTATAAAATTCAGCAATATCTTATTTCACATAATGTATAAATCCATATTCATCTCTCGGGGTGCTACCAAAACTATAAAGTTAAAAAGTAGCTGAGACAGCCTAAGCTGGTCCGTTGAACTTGAACCGATTAATATCGGCGTAAGGAAGAGATTGTATTTGACTTTAGAACTACGGTTCTACTCTTCTATCTACAACTCTCTCTTTTCGTAATTTTAAAATAATTTTTTTGCAAAACTAGGAAACGAAAACTTTAGTTTCGTCTCTTTCGGGGTTAAAGCCTCCGATTCCAAATGAATTTTGTAAATCTAAATGAAAGAGAATATATGAGTAACTACAAAGATACACTAACAACATCAAACGAACTACTAACAAGAGACCCTCTACCTGCTTCGACCAAGGTTTATATCAAAGGTGAAATCCACAAAGATATTCGTGTTCCAATAAGAAAGATTGCATTGAGTAACGGTACAAAACTTGGTGTCTATGATACATCAGGAGTCTATACTGACCCTTCTGTTGAGATTGATGTAGGGGAAGGGATTCCTGCTATTCGTAAAGATTGGATTGATTCAAGAGGTGATACAGAGGAGTACCAAGGGCGAATTATGGAGCCTGAAGATAATGGCTACTCTACAGATGAACAGCTTGATTTTGTAACCGCAGGGGCAAAAGGTTTGGTGCGAACACCTTTACGAGCCAAGATAGACGAAAATGGAAAAAGTAAAAATGTAACCCAACTCTACTACGCGAGACAAGGAATCATCACTCCAGAGATGGAATTTGTAGCAATTCGTGAGAATCAGAACCATGCGATGAGTGAGGAGTATCTTCAAAATCCAGAGAGAGAAGCGAGGCTCAAAGGCGACAATATGGGTGCAAATCTTCCTGATGTTATCACTCCTGAATTTGTAAGAAAAGAGATAGCTGAGGGTCGTGCCGTTTTACCTATCAATATTAATCACCCAGAAGCAGAACCTATGATTATTGGTCGAAACTTTTTGGTAAAAGTAAATGCAAATATCGGTAACTCTGCCACCTCATCATCAATTGCAGAAGAGGTTGAGAAGATGGTATGGTCAACTCGTTGGGGTGGAGATACGGTTATGGATCTGTCAACTGGTAAAAATATTCACACCACTCGTGACTGGATTTTACGAAACTCTCCTGTGCCTATTGGGACTGTACCAATCTATCAAGCACTTGAAAAGGTAAATGGAGTTGCCGAAGACCTAACTTGGGAAGTTTTTAGAGATACACTTATTGAACAAGCAGAGCAAGGGGTTGATTACTTTACCATCCACGCAGGACTGCTTCTTCATCATGTGCCAATGACTGCCAATAGAGTAACAGGAATCGTAAGTAGAGGTGGAGCTATTATGGCAAAATGGATGATTGCTCACCATCAAGAGAACTTTTTGAACACTCATTTTGAAGATATTTGTGAGATTATGAAAGCGTATGATATCACATTCTCACTAGGTGATGGACTTCGCCCTGGGTCGGTGGCAGATGCCAATGATGAGGCACAGTTTGCAGAGCTTACAGAACTTGGAAACTTGACTAAGATTGCATGGAAGCATGATGTGCAGACCCTTATCGAAGGACCAGGACATGTTCCGATGCATATGATAAAAGAGAATATGGACAAGCAACTTGAAGTTTGTCATGAAGCACCGTTTTATACACTTGGACCCTTGACAACCGACATTGCCCCTGGGTATGACCACATTACATCTGGGATTGGGGCGGCTATGATTGGTTGGTTTGGTTGTGCGATGCTCTGTTATGTGACACCAAAAGAGCATCTTGGATTACCTGATAGAGAGGATGTTAGAGAGGGGCTTATCACCTATAAACTGGCTGCACACGCTGCTGATATTGCCAAAGGTCACCCAGGGGCGAGAGCTAGAGATGATGCGATGAGTCTGGCTAGATTTGAGTTTAGATGGATTGACCAGTTCAATATTGGTCTTGACCCTGAGAAAGCTAGAGAGTTTCATGATGAGGAGTTACCAACAGAGGCTGCCAAAGTGGCACATTTTTGCTCTATGTGTGGACCAAAGTTCTGTTCTATGAAGATTTCGCAAGAGGTTCGTGACTATGCTGATGAGTTGGATACAGATGTGGAGACAGCTAAGAAAAAAGGGATGGATGAGATGTCAGAGGTATTTAAAGAGCATGGAAGTGAAGTGTATATAGAGGCGTAGGGTGCGTTTGCTAACGCACCGTCAAAACCATGACAATAATATAAAAACATCCAAAATTTTAAACGGTGCGTTAGCAAACGCACCCTACAAAAGGGAAAAAATGAACATAGCAATCGTAGGAGCAGGACTAGTAGGGAGAGTCCTCGCACTAAACCTACTAAAAGACGGACACACCCTAACACTATTTGAGAAAGATACAAGAGAGGGAGTACACTCAGCAGGTTTTACAGCGGCTGGGATGTTAGCCCCTTTTGCAGAGCTAGAGACAGCAGAATCGGTCATATTTGACCTTGGAAAACGCTCGATGGAGCTTTGGAAACCTCTTTTGAGAGATGCAGGGGTCTATGATGGATTGCAAAGAGAAGGAACTATTATAACCGCCCATCCACAAGATATGCCAGAGCTTGAACATTTTATCACCTCTCTTCGCAACAAAGTAGATGAGGCAAAAGATATTGAGTTGCTTAATAGTAGAGAACTCTCTATGATTGAGCCTGAATTGGGTCACCATACCCAAGCATTTTATCTTAAAGATGAGGGGCAAGTCGATTCTCAACGCTTTATTGCTTTCTCTACCAACTATCTTGATTCGATGGCAAAGGTGACTTGGCGAGAGCATACGCTTGTAGACAAGATTGAATCAGGAAAAGTTTTTGTTGATGGAAAAGAGGAGTCTTTTGATTGGGTCTTTGATGCTCGTGGTTTGGGTGCAAAAGAATATTTTTCTGATTTGCGTGGAGTGAGAGGTGAGGTTATTTGGCTTGAATCAAATGACATTCATATCACTCGTCCAACAAGACTACTCCACCCTAGATACAAGATATATATTGTTCCTCGTGAGAATGGATGTGAGGGGATTGAGCTAGAGTATTGCAAAGATTGTAAGATTGCTCAAACAACAGGGTCAAAACGCTATATTATCGGAGCTAGTGAGATTGAGAGTGAGGATAGTTCGGATATATCTGTTCGCTCTATGCTAGAACTTCTCTCTGCTGTATTTACTGTTCATCCTAACTTTGGTGAGGCACGAGTGGTTAATACTGAGACCAACTGCCGTCCTGCATTTAGAGATAATTTGCCACGGATTGAGAACTCTAAGGGTCTAACACGAATAAATGGTCTCTATCGGCATGGGTATCTTTTGGCTCCTGCGATTGTAGAGAAGGCTTTGAATGAGGGGATTAGAAAAATCTGAAACATTTCCGTAGGTGTGACATGGTCACACGACAAATCTCGGTTTGAATACAATGGAAATATCAAATATTCAATCAAGCAATATTTAGTTTAGGCGTGTGACATGGTCACACCTACGGAGGAAGGAATTTAAAATTATGATAATATCGGTAAATGGTGAGATAAAAGAGTTTAAGGGTGAGCATATATCAATAAAAGAACTATTAGAAGAAATGAGTTACAGCAAAGGTATAGCCGTAGCACTCAATGAGACATTTGTACTAAAAACAAAATATAAAGAGACAATAATAAAAGATGGTGACAGACTAGACATCCTCTCACCAGTCCAAGGGGGATAATATGAAAAAATGGAAAATAGAGGGAAAAGAGTTTGATAGTCGGCTAATGATAGGCTCTGCTCTCTACCCATCACCAGAGATTATGGAAAAATCTATTAAAGCATCAGGAGCAGAGATTGTCACCGTAGCTTTGCGAAGACAATCAGCAAATGCACCGCAATGTGGTAATCAATTTTGGGATATTATCAAAGAGTTGGATGTTACGGTACTACCAAATACGGCAGGGTGTCACACTGCAAAAGAGGCGATTACCACTGCGATGATGGCTAGAGAGGTCTTTGAGACTGATTGGATAAAACTAGAAGTTATTGGCAATCAATATAATCTTCAACCTGACCCTTTTGCGTTGCTAGAGGCTACCAAAGTTTTAATAGATGATGGATTTAGAGTCTTGCCATATATGACCGATGATTTGGTATTGGCACAACGATTAGCAGATATTGGATGTACAACTTTGATGCCTTGGGGGTCACCTATCGGTTCAGGTAGAGGGCTTATGAACCCATATAACCTAAAAGTAATTCGTAGACAGTTTCCCAATCTGAATCTAATAGTAGATGCAGGAATAGGAAAACCATCAGACGCAGTAGAGGCGATGGAACTTGGATTTGATGGTGTGTTGCTAAACTCTGCGGTTGCTTTGGCACAAGAACCTGTGATAATGGGTGAGGCATTTAAACATGCTGTCTATGCAGGTCGACTTAGCTATGAGGCAGGGGTTATGCAGAAGAGGGATATGGCAAGTCCTTCTACTCCTACTGTGGGAACTCCATTTTGGCATCAGTTTAGTTAAGTAGACTTTTTTAAAAACTAAAAATATGTTAATATAAAAAAATTACATAAACTAAGCAATTCTTTATTAAGTAATTAATTTTTAGAGAGAGTCAAGATAGTTTTTTTGACTCCATTAACTGCTGTTCTATATTAGGATTGTCAATTTTTAGTGTAATTGTCATATTTTTTCCTTTACATCTAATTTTATTCGTAGGGTGTTGTGCCTCACAACATCGTCCTATGAAAATTTGGTTTTGACGGTGTTTTCGGGGAAAACACCCTACACCAATTCAATATCTAAAAATCTAAAATCTTTTTTGTTATGTGTCCATAGAGGTAAATCAAGCTGTAACCATCATACCCCACCAAAATCAAACTATAACAAAACAATAGCCTCATAAGCCGTATCTATCATCTTGTCTATCTCCTCATAAGAGATAATGTAAGGTGGCATAAAATATACAATATGAGCAAGAGGACGAAGCAGAACTCCATTGTCCAATCCATACTGATAGACTTTTAGTCCGATTCGTTCTTCTGGTCTATACCCTTGTAACTCAACCGCAGCTATCATCCCTGTCTGTCTTATCTCTTTGACATTTGGAAGGCTCTTGAACTTCTCTAACTTTTCCAAGATATAAGCTGATTTTTTTCTATTATCTCCCAATACATCAGAGGCTTCAAAAAGCTCTATCGTAGCTAAGGCAGCACTACATGCTAGAGGGTTTCCTGTATAACTATGTGAGTGTAGAAATGCTTTAAACTCACTGTAATCACAATAAAAAGCGTTGTAGACATCAAGTGTGGTCATGGTAACTGCAAGTGGCAGATAACCACCTGTCAGACCTTTTGAGATGGTCATAAAATCAGGAGTAACTCCAGCCTGTTCACATGCAAACATTGTGCCAGTTCTTCCAAAACCTGTCATAATCTCATCGGCTATAAGGTGAATACCATATCTACTACAGACATCTTTTGCCATTCTTATATAGAGAGGATGATACATATGCATATTTCCCGCACCTTGAACCAGTGGTTCTATAATGAATGCTGAAATTTCATCGGCTCTCTCTTCCAATATTTTTTTAAGCTCTATAATAGCCTCTCTTGCACTCTGCTCTGTTTGGTCTTTTGGCACAGGAGTTTGAATACAGGAGATTAATAGAGGAGCATAAGTCTCTTTGTAGAGTTCAACATCACCAACACTCAAAGCACCTATAGTCTCACCATGATAACTATTGGTCAATGAGAGAAATAGAGGGCGGTGACTACCTCTGTTTCTATGGTAATGAAAGCTCATCTTTAGAGCCACTTCGACAGCACTTGACCCATTATCAGCAAAAAACAGTTTATCCAGACCTTTTGGGGTGAGATTGACAAGCTTCTCTGCCAAATCAACAGCAGGTTTGTGTGTGAAACCTGCTAGGAGTACATGCTCTAGTGTATCTAGTTGCTCTTTAACTCTTGTGGAGATATGCTCATTGACATGTCCAAAGATATTGACCCACCATGAGCTTATGGCATCTATATATCTATTATCTTCAAAATCATAAAGATAGACCCCTTTTCCTCTTTTGATAGGTATTAGTGGCAGAGTCTCATGGTCTTTCATCTGTGTGCATGGGTGCCAGATATGTTTCAAATCCTCTATTACTATTCGACTATTATTACTATTCACTACTCTTCCCTTAGTTTTTTGGCTCAATATACTACTATTATTATGATGATTTCATTAATAATTAATCACAAGTAGACTAAAATTATGAAATTTTTATATTAAGGCAATATTAACATGATTAGTTGGATGCAAAAGAACAACAAATTTCTTATCGTTACTATCTGGATAGCGACAATATCATTTATCTTTACAGGGGCTACAATGGGCTTCTCATTTGGGATGAAAAGCACTAGTATCGGTAGAGTGGGAGAAATTGAACTATATAGAGAGAGATTTCAGATGGAGTATAGTAATCTATATGGAAGATACAATCAGATGTTTCAAGGTAAGTTCGATGAGGAACAGGCTAAGAAAATGAATCTGCAACAGCAGGTACTAAACTCAATGGCAGCACAGGCAAAAATACTTAACCTTGCAAAAGAGTTTGGCATAGTTGTTTCAGACAAAGAGGTGGGTGAAATGTTATCATCTATTCCATCATTTCAAAAAGATGAGATTTTCAATAGAAGTATCTATGATAACTTTATTAAAAACTCTGGATTCAATACAAAAACATTTGAGTCTAGTCTAAAAGATAATCTTATTATTACAAAAACATTTGCAATGCTAAATCTTGAAAGTTTAGAGAATGAATACAAAGCATTCTCTACAGCATATCAGATTGCTGACAAACTAAAATACATTACTTTAGGAGAAGCTGATCTCAATGTTACAGTTGATGAGACTAAGTTAAAAAGCTTCTGGGAGATGAGAAAAGAGCAGTTTCAAACAGCTAAACAGTACTCATTTGATGTTGTATGGACTAAGAGCAGAGATATAAATATTACAGATGAGGAGATAGAAGCACACTTCAGAGAGAATAGTTTCAGATATAGAGACGATGATGGTAAACTTCTAACACTAGATAGTGCAAAAGATAAAATCTCCAAAGATGTTAAACTCAAAAAATCAAAAAAATCTGCAAACAAACAGTATATATCTTTTAAAAAAGGTAAAATTGAAAAAGATGAAACTATAAGTTATAATATAGGAGATTTTAAACTATCTAAAGAGATATGGGAAGAGATTCAAACAAAAAATATTGGTGACCTACTTAAGCCAAAAATCATAGGTGATAGATACGCAACACTTAAAATTGTTGAGGTAAAAGAGCCTATTACAAAAACATTTGAAGAGGCAAAAGAGCTAGTAACTCCACAATACAAGCAGGATATTGAAAGAGAAGCTTTAGCCAAACTTGCGGAGATAACACTTGACAATATTGATAATAAAAAGGGTGAAATTTCTAGTTTTCTAACGCTTAAGAACATTGGGGAACAAAATCTTGGTTTAAATGAACAAGAAAGCTCAAACTTTGGCTCTAAACTATTTACTTCTAACCAAGAAAAGGGTATTATATCTATAGGAGAAAAGGTTGTTGTCTATAAAG
Organism: Sulfurovum sp. bin170; assembly: GCF_010892395.1. Lineage (GTDB taxonomy): Bacteria > Campylobacterota > Campylobacteria > Campylobacterales > Sulfurovaceae > UBA1140. The sequence goes on along the minus strand of NZ_JAACKB010000207.1, from coordinate 5,998 downwards.
TTATTGAACAGAAATTAATTTCACTTGATGAAAATGATACTGATGCTATGCATCAAACTGCTGACCAACTGAAGATGCAGTCATTCGAATCAAATTTAATGAAAAAATTAGACAAGAAGTATCCTACAGAATTTTATAAATGATAAAACCAAGGATTGAATTTGAGTACACCCATCTTAGCCATTGATATCGGCTCTACAAAAATATGTGCAATTATTGGGAAAAAAGAAGATGGTAAAGTTGAGATTAGTGGTCATGGTATCGCTAAATCTCAAGGTATAAAAAAAGGAACTATTACCAATATTGAACAGGCATCAAAAGCTATCAAAAGAGCTGTAGATGATGCTAAACGAGTATCTGGTCTAAATATCACAACGGCTACAATATCTATATCCGCAGCATATACAAAGAGTATAAACTCTACAGGCGTTGTAAATATACCCAATAATGACATCTCTATTAACGAAATAAACCGTGTAATGCAGACAGCATTATATAATGCAAATATACCTAATGAGTTTGAGATTTTGCATGTATTACCATACAAGTTCAAGATAGATGAGCAAGATTATATAGAGGACCCTTATGGCATGAATGCAAGTCGTATGGAGGTTGATACACATATAATCATGACAGCAAAGTCAAGTCTTGAGAACCTTAAAAAGGCAGTAAATGCTGCTAATATTGAGATAGGAAAAGTAGTTCTAAGTGGTTATGCTTCATCATTGGCAGTGATTAACCAAGATGATAGAGAGAGAGGTGTTGCTGTTATTGACCTAGGTGGACAGACTAGCAACTTAGTTATTCATGTGGGAAATGCTATTCAGTACAATGACTTTTTGTCTGTTGGTTCGAACCATATCACAAATGACCTCTCCATTGCACTACATACCCCTTTTGATACAGCAGAGAAGCTCAAAATTGCTAAAGGTAGCCTGTTGACTACAGGTACAAACGAAAATATAGAACTTCCTATCATAGGAGATGAACATAACCTAAATACAGTCTCAATGGATATTGTTCATAGTATTATTCATAGTCGTATGGAAGAGGCACTAACTATCTTAGCAAACTCTATCGCTAACTCTGGTCTAAAAAATCAGATTGGTGCAGGGATAATGCTAACAGGTGGAATGACACATATAGAGGGTACAAGAGAACTTGCACAAGCTCTAATGCCTAATATTCCTATCCGTATAGGTAGTCCACCATACATCAATAAAATCTCTAATGAACTACTATCAGCAGAGTACTCTGTGGCTGTTGGTCTGATGCTATATGAAGCAGGTTATAATACAGAGTATGAGCTAGAAAGAAACAAGCAGATGTTACACTCCAAAGAGTATATACCCAAAGATTCTTTGAGTGATATCGCTTCAATAACTGGTATAAAACCAAAGATTCATGTCTCAGAGCCATCTTTTGAAGAGAAAGAAGCAAGTGAGCTTTTTGCTGACCTAAGCAGAGAGCCAGTTAAAGATAACAATAACCCTGTACAGAGTTTTGTAGAGTGGGCAAAAAAAATATTTTAAAGTAAGAGTAAGGAGGAAAAAATGGAAGAGTTCAACATAACTGAGTCACACTCAGGAGTTCATGGAGCCAAGATTAAAGCTATCGGTGTCGGTGGTGGTGGTGGAAACATGATTAACCACATGATTAGCGAAGGTATAGGGGGAATTGACCTCCTTGTAGCCAATACAGATGCACAAGCACTTGATGCTTCACTTGCACCATATAAGATACAGCTGGGGATGAACATCACCAAAGGTCTGGGTGCAGGAATGAAACCAGATGTAGGTAGAGCGGCAGCAGAAGAGAGTTATGATAGTATCAAAACCATGCTGAATGGTGCGGATTTAGTATTTATCTCTGCAGGTCTTGGTGGAGGTACAGGTACAGGTGCCGCACCTATTATTGCACAAGCGGCAAAAGAGGTTGGTGCATTGACTGTATCTATTGTTACTAGTCCTTTTGCATTTGAGGGTAGAAAGAGAAAGAGACTAGCAAAAGAGGGTCTTGACGAACTTAAAAAAGAGTCTGACTCAATCATTGTTGTACCAAATGAGAGACTACTCTCTATAGTTGAAAAAAATCTTGGTATGAGAGATAGTTTTAGACTGGTTGATAATGTACTAGCACAAGCTGTAGGTGGAATCTCAAATGTAATTCTATCTCATGGGTCAAATGATATTAACCTTGACTTTGCTGATGTCAAGACAGTTATGAGCCATAGAGGTCTAGCACTCATGGGTGTTGGTGAGAGCCAAGGTAACAGTGCGGCGTATGATGCAGCAAAAACAGCTATTGAGTCTCCGCTTCTTGATAACCTCTCTATTGATGGTGCTATGGGTATATTGGTACACTTCCATATCCACCCTGACTATCCACTAACTGAGATTTCAGAGGCGATGGATATTGTAGAAGAGAATGCTGATGAGGATGCAAATATCATCTTTGGTACTACTACGAGTGAGGATATTCCAATTGATGAGGTTAAGCTTACTATTATTGCAACTGGTTTTGATGACCCTTCTGACATAGAGGTACAAAAAGAGGTATCCAATAACAATCAAAAGGTTCATATAGGCAGACCTGAACTAAAAAAACCTGTACAAAGCACTCTATTGAACAGTGTAAACTCTGCAAAAGTTGTTGGTGGGTACAACAACAGTAACGATGACTATCTGGATACACCTACTTTTCTAAGAAAGCAGATGGATTAATAGACTATGACAAAAGTTCTCCTCCTACTCCTCCTACTTTTGTCGCCTTATCTTCTATTGGCTGATGGACATATTTTTGTCTATCACCGTTTTGATGACAATCGATACCCCACAACCAATATATCTACAAAAGAGTTAAAAAGAGAGTTCGATTATCTAAAAGAGCATAACTATAAAGTTGTTCCACTTATTGATATTGTAAACAAGATAAAAGCTAATGAAAAAGTTCCTGATAACTGGGTTGCTTTTACTATTGATGATGGATTTAAAACATTCTATACCAATGGTCTTCCTATCTTTAGGCAGTATGGTTACCCTTTTACCCTATTTATCGCTGTAAAATATACCGAAGAGAACTACAAAGACTATGTATCATGGAAACAGTTAAAAGAGATTGCTAAATATGGTTCAATTGAATTTCATAGCTATGGACATGGTCACTTTGGACAGATGAGCGATGAGAAAATCAAAGCTGATATGGACAAAGGTTTATCTCTAATGAAAAAGCATTTAGATTATGAACCTAGACTATTTGTATACCCTTATGGTGAGTATGATAGTCGTGTTGAAAAGGTTTTAGCACCATATAACTTTCAAGCCGTTTTCAACCAAAATCTTGGTGCAATCAATGGTGAGTGTTCAGATGAGTATGATATTGACCGCTCAGCTGTTGTAGGCAGTAACTCCAAAGACTTTAAGTTATATCTGCACTTCAAAGAGCTTTGTGGTGTTACATTTCATAAACCACTCACCTATCCAAAAGATAAAATGGTAAGAACCGTTGAGATAACACTAGAGGATAAAAGTATCACTGATGCAGAAATCTTTATCTCAAACAATGGATGGAATAGAGTAAAAGTCAAAAATGGAAAGATAATTTACAGAGCAAACAAAAGAGTAAAACTCAACCGTATTAAAATTGGGGTAAAAGTTAAAAATAGAATCAAACTTATGGTTTTATCAAAATAGTTATCTTATATTAATATGTTATACTTCTAAATAATTTCAATTTAGGAGAAACGAATGAACAAAAGATTCTACAGCCCCCTACTACTTGCACCACTAATCTTTGTTGCTTGTAATACAACACAACCAACTACAAAAGCACAAGAGACAAAAGAGGCTCCAGTAGTAGAGGTAGCCGAAAAAAATGTACTAAAAGAAGAGTCAATAATCCAACCAAAAGCTACTACCAAAAAAGTTGCTACCACAACTATAAACGGTGTAAAGTTTGTCAACAAACCTCTAATTGAAGAGCAAGGTCTATTCCATATAAAATCGTTTGTCGGAACACTTCAACCAACTCTTGATAGTGCAATGAAGGATAGTGTAGCAACAGGCATGGGAGTCTGTATGTCTATAGATACGGCAGGTGAGTATAATGCTCTAACTACTGATACCAAGATAAGCAGAACAGCACTTAAGTATAGAAATGAGAAGAATAAACCTGATGCAACCGATACCACTGCAATGAAAGAGCTTGTTAGAAAAGGTGACTTTAAAGCTATTACTGTTGATGCAGGTGACCACTATAGAGTCTATAAACCACTACCAACAAAAGGGGAGTGCCTTGTTTGTCATGGAGATAGTTCAAAAATACCATCTAAAATATCTGAGATGATTAACCGAAAGTACCCTAAGGATTTAGCCGTAGACTTTGCAGAAGGTGAGTTTCGAGGTACTGTTGTAGCAGAGATAAAGAAATAAATTTACACCCTATCCCCAATGCCAATAAATTAGCGAGGCTGAAGCCATCGGTTCCTTATATGCAATTTGCATTTTCGGAATCGGCGTGTTTACACCCGAACTATTTGGTTCAACAAAAGCTTAATTTATTGGAGTTGCCCTTCTCCCTATAAAATATAAAATAACCCCAAAAAGCATCATCAGAACACACAATAACTGCCCCATCGTCATCCATCCACAACAGACAAATCCAAGCTGAACATCAGGCTCTCTTACATACTCTATGATGTATCTAAAGACCCCATAGCCAAAGAGATATATTGCCATCAATTCACCATTAAATCTTTTATATTTTCTATAGGCATATATAATTATAAACAGTACAACTCCTTCTAAAAATGCCTCATATAGTTGTGAAGGATGTCTTAGTACACCATCTACGAATATTCCAATAGGCAGATCAGTCTCTCGTCCAATCAACTCTTTGTTTAAAAAGTTTCCTATTCTGCCTAGCGTATAGGCAAGAGGAACACTAATGGCTACTAAATCCATCAAAAAGAGGAATGAGACCTTATATTTTTTTACAAAAAGCCATGAACCCAATACAAAACCAATCATAGCTCCATGATAACTCATACCTCTAATTCCAACAAACTCACCACTATTATCAAAAGGGTTAAACATCTCCCAAGGATGAATGAGATAGTGCATATAGTTTGGGTCATAAAATATAAAATATCCTATCCTCGCACCCAAAATCACTCCTATCTCAGCATAAATAAAATAAGCATTTAGCTCCTCATAAGAGATATTTAAACTATCTTTTTTTATTATCCACTCTGCTATATACAATGCACTCATCAATGCTGATATATACATAAGTCCATACCAATGTAGCTTAAACCCAAAAATATCCAGTGCTACTGGGTCAAAATTGCTATATATATGTTGCCAAAACTCCATCTACTATAAACTCCTAAATATAGAACTAAGTAATAAGTTTAGTGAAAAATGCTTAATATCGTGTAAATTTAGAAAATATTTTGCTTTTATAAAAAAGATTCAATAGCTTATAAAGTTTCAATGACTACAATATTTAAAAAGCATGGTGAATCAATGATTAGAAAGATTTTAAAAAAGAGAAAGAGTAATAATAAATTAGACCAATTTATTAAAAAGTATAATATCCCTAGAGAGTATCTATCTATAAACCGTAAATCTATATCAAGAGGTATTTTTATAGGTCTACTTATAGGATTTATCCCTATGCCGATGCAGATGTTGGCTGTTTTACTTTTTATCCCATTTTTTAGATTTAATGTTCCTATTGCTATCTCTATGGTCTGGTTAAGTAACCCCATTACAATGCCATTTATGTACTATATGGAGTATCAAACAGGTAATTTTCTATTAGGTAGAGAGGGGATAGATAATATAGAACTTACGCTAGATTGGTTCAGCAATAATTGGGATACCATTATGCTTCCTCTATATGTTGGAACGGTTCCATACTCACTCTTTATCTCACTCTTTATCTATTATATTATAAATATATTATGGATTAATTCTGTGAGAAAAGAGAAGTCTTA